>CAZGJO010000029.1:0-14771 GCA_964525685.1 uncultured Ectothiorhodospiraceae bacterium
AGCTCGGTTCCGACGCTCCCTTCGTCGCCGAGCAGTACAAGAATGCTGCCAAGACTGCCCAGCCGCTGTCGATCGGTGCACCGGCGACACGGGACGCCAAGGAAGCGGAGCGGGTCGCTGCCGCGATCGGTCTTGACCTGGTCTCGGGTGGGCTTGCGGCCGAGGGTGTGGCCTCTATCGATCCGGCCATCCGCGCCGGCGGTGTGGTCACCGTGCAGGAGGTCGGCAAGAAGCTGTCGGGGAAGTACTACGTCACCGAGGTTGTCCACTCCTACGCCTCCGGTCATCTGCCGACCACCGTGTTCACCACCGGTGGCCACGGCAACGAGCCCCCGCGTCTGTCTACCGCCACCGGTGGGCCGGATACCTGGGGCCGCAGCGGGTTCGTCCTCGGTGTGGTCACCAACGTCAACGACCCGGAGAAGCTCGGGCGGGTCAAGGTGCAGTACCCCTCGCTCGGGCCGGACGCGGAGTCGGACTGGGCCCGGGTGGTGACCCCCGGGGCCGGTGATGGCCGTGGCTCCGACTCCCGACCGGAGGTCAACGACGAGGTGGTGGTGGGCTTCGAACGGGGCGACCTGCGCTTCCCCCTGGTGTTCGGTGGGGTGTGGTCAGCGAAGTTCAAGCCACCCCACGACGACACCTCCAAGGACGGGCTCCAGACCCGACGCGAGCTGGTGTCGCGGGTCGGTCATGTGCTGGCGATGTCGGACGGCCCCAGCGGGGCGAGCGCGGGCGATGCCAAGCGCTACGTGGCGATCGAGCTCGCCGACGGCCAGACCGTGGTCCACGTCGGTGAGGACGAGGTGCTGCTCGAAGCCAAGAAGGGCAACGCCCTCACGCTGCGCTCGGGCGACGCGAAGCTGGTCCTCACCGGCAGCGGCGACGTGGAGATCTCCGGCAACAACGTCTCCGTGGATGCCAAGCAGGCCGTGAAGGTCAAGGGTGGCACCGACGTGAAGATCAACGCCGGTGTGAACCTGAAGATGGAGGGCAAGGTCAAGGTCGAGGCGGGCGGTGCCCAGGCGGCGCTGATCGGCAAGGCCATGGCCACGGTCAAGGGGGGCATGGTGAAGATCAACTGATGGCACCCTCACCCTCTGGCCCTGTCGTTGCGCGCGCCTGTGCTCCGGTCCTCGTCAGCGCGTGCGCTCCTGTCCTCGTGAGCTCCAGGAGGGGCCTGTGAGTGCATCCCAACTCCCGCCGTACATCGGCAGCGGACTGTCCTTCCCGCTGCAGGTGGACGCCAACGGCAACATCGCCCTGGTCGGCGGTGTGGACGACGTGGAGAAGTCCATCCGGGTCGTGCTGTCCACCGCTCCCGGCGAACGCCCGATGCGTCCGCAGTTCGGCTGCCGCATCTGGGAGCTGCTGTTCGAGCCGATCAACGACAACACCATGGGCCTGATGGAGGGCGCGGTCGAGGAGGCGTTGTCACGGTGGGAACCACGTATCGAGGTCACCGACGTCGTCGTGGATCCCACCGATCAGTCCACCGGTTCGGTGCAGATCACGATCTCCTACCGGCTGCGCGACAGCAACGACGAACGCAACCTCGTCCACCCCTTCTACCTGATCCCGGGTGAAGGCGGCGAGGGGGAGGAGACCCCGTGAGCCTGCCCGTTCCGAACCTCGACGACCGCCGGTTCCAGGACCTGGTCGACGACGCCAAGCGGATGATCCCCTCCCTGACACCGGAGTGGACCAACCACAACGTCTCCGACCCCGGGGTCGCGCTGATCGAACTGTTCGCATGGATGAGCGAGCAGGTGATCTACCGGCTGAACCAGGTCCCCGACCGGCTCTACGTCGACTTCCTGAACCTGGTGGGCATGGAGCCCTTCCCCGCGGCCGCCGCCCGGGTCCCCATCACCTTCTGGCTGTCGGCAGCCCCGGACCAACCGGTGCGCATCCCGGCCGGCACGGAGGTCACCACCGCTGACGGCACCGGGGTGGTCTTCGCGACCCGGGAGGATCTCGCGATCGTGCAGCCGCGGCTGCTCGGCGCGCTGACCTCGGTGACCGACACCGCCTTCCGGGACGTGCTCGGCGAGCTGGAGTACGACCGCGACACCGTGGTGTGCTTCGCCTCGGAGCCCACGTCGCCGGGTGACGCGTTCAACCTCGGCTTCGATGTCTCCCTGGCCGGGCAGCTCGTCGATCTGTCGATCGAGACCGCGGCCCGGGGCGTCGGTGTCGACCCGGAGCAGGTGCCGATCGTGTGGGAGGTGTGGTCCGGGGAGTACTGGCTCACCGCGGAGGTGTACGCCGACAGCACCGGCGGGCTCAACCGTTCGGGCACGGTCCGCCTCATCATCCCACCGGCGCACGAGCCCCTGGTCCTCGACGGCAAACGGCTGTTCTGGCTGCGGGTGCGGCTGATCGAACCACGCGAGGGCCAGCCCACCTTCCGGACCTCGCCGCAACTATCGTCGGTCTCCGCGGCGTGCCTCGGCGGAACGGTCGAGGCCGAACACTCCCGCATCGTCCGCGACGAGGTGGTGGGCCTGTCCGACGGCACACCCGGTCAGCGCTTCGAGCTCGCCAACCGCCCGGTGCTGCCCCGGGACCCCGGTGAGCAGGTCGCGGTCACCACCGACGGGGTCACCGAGCAGTACGAGGAGGTGGCCGATTTCAGCCACTCCGCCCCGGGCGACCGCCACGTGCGCTTCGACGACGCTGCCGGGGTCGTGTTGTTCGGACCGCGGATCCGCTACCCGGACGGCACCACCGTGCAACACGGTGCGGTGCCCGCCCACGGGGCGACCATCGCGGTGACCCGCTACCGCACCGGCGGCGGTGCCGTCGGCAACGTGCCCCCCCGCACGCTGACCGCCCTGCGGGCCGCGGTGCCCTTCGTGGACGCGGTGGCCAACCTGACCCACGCCCGCGGCGGCGTCGATCCGGAGTCCGTCGAGGAGGTCAAGCTGCGCGGGCCCCGGTCCCTACGGACCGGGCAACGGGCGGTGACGCCCTCCGACTACGAACAGCTGGCGTTGGAGGCTTCACCGAAGGTGGCACGCGCCAGGTGCGTGCCTGCGGCTGCGCCCGCCGATCCCGTCAAGGTGCTGTTGGTGCCCGCCTCGGATCGCGAGCCCCAGGCCTTCACGCTGGATGACTTCGCCCTGACCGACGAGGTGTACGAGGTCGTCGCTGCACACCTCGACGCCCGTCGGACCGTGGGTGCCACTGTGGCGGTCACCGCGCCCTTCTACCAGGGCGTGTCGGTGGTGGTCCGCCTGCGCGCCGTGCCGGGTCGTTCCCCCGTGGCGGTCCGCGAGCGAGTCAGTGCCACGCTCGCCGGGTTCCTGTCACCGTTGACCGGTGGCGGACGCGAGACCGGCTGGCCCTTCGACACCCCCGTGACCGCACCGATGCTGGTCTCGGTCCTCGAGGAACTCGACGGCGTGGCCGGGGTCGATGAGCTCGCCCTGTTCGAGTACGACCTGCGCAACGAGCGGCGCCTCGGCGACGCCGTGGACCAGATCACCCTGGAACCCGGCTCGCTGTTCCTGGCAGGTCGCAACCAGGTGGTGGTGCGGTGAGCGCCGTGGTGTCGCAGCCGCAGAGCGAGCCGGGCTACCCCCCCGGTTGGCTGGTGGGCCAGTTGCCTGTCGGGATGCGTGACGACGACCTGTTGGTGCGCTTCGTCACCATCTTCGAGCGCGTCGCCACCACCCTGCGTGCCGGTGCGGACGGCATCGAGCACGCGGCGGACATCTCCGTCGCACCACCCGGGATGCTCCGCTTCCTCGGCAGTTGGCTCGGCCGGGACCTGGTCGCGCCCGAGCAGCCGATCGCGGAGGCCCGGGAGTTGGTTGCCGCTCTGGGTGCGGCGCTGCCCCTGCGGGGTACCGCGTGGGCGCTGGAGACCCTGCTGAGCGCCGTGGTCGGGGGACCGGTCCGGGTCGAGGACGGCGGCGGGGTGTTCCGGGAGGGACAGGCGCCGCCGGCACCGGGGCGCGTGCGGGTGGTGACCGGTTCGACCGGACACCTGCGGCGCCACGAGTTCGAGGCCCTGGTCCGCGATGAGGTACCCGCGCACCTGCAGATCGAGGTCGTGGTCGAGGAGCAGCCAGCCGCGGCGCGGGTGCCATCCGCCGGCGAGGAGAAGGCGTGACGATGAGTGAACAGGGATCGGCCACCACCGACATCGGCGCTCCCGCGAGTCCGCAGGAGCGGGCGGAGTCGACGCAGGCCCAGTCAGCCGAGGAGGACGCCGTGCCCTCGTCCGAGGCGGCCAGCGAGGTCGCAAGCGCCAGCCAGACCGTGGTCGGCAGTGACGAGGTGTCGGTCCGCACCGGCCGCCGTGCCGATGCGCTGACCGAGCAGGCGGATGCGGAGGCGACCATGCCCTTGCCGTCGGCCGGCTCTGGCGGCCCCGACGATGCCCCGCCTGCAGCCGCCGCGTCCGCGCCGGCGTTGGGCACGCAGCAGGAGGTCGAGGTCGAGTGTCCTGGGTGCGGACTGGTCGCCGTCGGAGAGGCACCTCGGCCCACCGCCGCCTGGTTCTGTCCCCGGTGCGACTACCCGCTGTTCTGGGCGTCACCGCCGGCTGAGGAGCAGCCGGCCTCACGCCAGGCCCGCCAGCGTCTGCCCGGAACCGGTGGCCGTTCGGTGGTGGGTGCCGAGGCGTGCTGGTACTGCGGGGAGCAGAACGAGCCCGACGTGCAGGCCTGTTTCCGGTGCGCTGCCACCCTGCCCAAGCCGCCCGCCCCCGTCCCGACGGTGCCCTTGCTCACCCAGCACACGGTGCGACCGGTCCCCGTGCCAGCGATCGACTCGCGGTACATCGCCGCCGGGTTCTTCGCCGGTGCCGCCGTCACGAGCTCGATCGCGGTGTGGTTACTGGGCGGCTGAACCCGGGCGGGAGGTGATGGCCGGGTGTGATGTCCCGGTGTGATGTCCCGGTGTGATAGCCGGCGACTCACCTTCGACGGAACGCACCGCCCGGCCGGACTACACTCTCACTATAGGAAACCTTGGGGACGCTGGATGATCGAGGAGCTGGACCAGAGCTTGGAGCGGTGGCTGCGTGCTGCCGTTCCACTGCCGGATGCCGTTGCCGACATCCGTTTCGAGCAGCCGGAGCGTGAGTGGGATGCACGCCGCTCCACCCCGCTGGTCGCCCTGTTCCTCTACGGCGTGACCCCGGCCAAGGGCCGGGCCGCCACGGGGGAGCGGTTGGTCGAACGTGAAGGTGGTGGCCTGGCCCGGGTCGCGGAGGTGCCGGTCATCACCGCGCGGTACCTGGTGAGCGTGTGGGGTGGTGGCTCGGCTACCGAGCACGACCTGCTCGGCAGCATCATGGCGCTGCTCGCGGCGCACAAGGCGATCCCGGACGCCTTCCTCGGGCCGTCCCTGGCGGCGGCGCGACCGCGGCACACCCTCGCCGTGGGGCCGGACGAGGAGACCACCGCGGCACAGCTGTGGTCCGCCCTGTCGGTCCCGCCGCGTCCAGCGGTGCAGTTGCGTGTCGACGCACCGCTGGCGCTGCCGGAGGCGACGCCTACCAACGACCCGCCCACGGCCCTGTCGCTGACCGCCGGTCATCGCCACGTGCCCGCTGCCCGGTCCCAGCGCCGCCGCAGGTTCGGCCAGGTGGATCCCGCCCTGGCTGGTCGACGCGTCATCGGGCCGCGGGGGTCGGCGGTGATCAGCGACTCCGGTCGCTATGCCGTCGAGGCCGACACCGACGATGAGTTGCACCTACCGGCAGCCGACGAACAGCAAGGTGGTCGCCGTGGCTGAACGCTTCCCCAGCGACGACGCCACCGGCTACCTCGAGGCCGAGCGGATCCCGCTCCGCGCGGACCTGCTCGCCGACACCGTCACGGCCCGGCCTGGCGAGCCGGTCACCCTCCAGGTGCAGGTGCTCAACACCACCTCGGTGATCGAGACCCTCAACGTGGAACTGCTCGGTCTGCCGCCCGACGAACTCCGGGTCACCCCGCCGCAGCCGACACTGTTCCCGGACGAGAGCATCACCCTCGACATCGAGCTGCAGCTCTACCCGACCCTGCCCGCCGGCGTCCATGACGCCCTGGTGGAGATCTCCGGCTCCTCCTCGCTGTCGGCACCGGCGACCCTCGACCTGCGAGTGGAGGTTCCCGCTGTCCCCGCGTTGGTGTTGGACGCCGAGCCGCCCCTGGCCAGGGGCGGCAAGCGCGCGGTGTTCGACGTGCAGGTGCGCAACAGCGGCAACACGCCCTTGTCCGTGCTGCTGCGGGCGAAGGACGAGGACCGCGAGCTCGATCTGCACCTCAACAACCCCAGTCTGCGGCTGTCCGTGGACGGGTGGGCTGGCGCGATACTCATCGCACGTGGGAAGCGGCCGTGGACCGGTCAACCCCGTGAGCACGTCATCACCATCACCGCCGAACAGGACCTGTTGCAGGAGAGCGCCGAGGTGCGCTTCCAGCAGAAGGCCCGTCTGACCGCCGGGGTCATCACCATCCTCACCCTGGTGATGATCCTGACGCTGTGGGCGGCGGCGATGTACTTCGGTGTCACGGCGGCCCTGTCGCCAGAGGATCCCACGCGCAGCCTCCCTGAGACCTTCTCCACCGGCACCGGCCTCCAGGATCTCGACCCTGCGGTGGTCGGCGGTGAGGTGCTCGGCACGGTGCGGGCCGCGAGCACGGCTGCGGGACTCCCGCGCGTCACCATCGAGGCCTACGGCCTGGATGGTGAACTGGCGACGGCTACCGCCACCGACGAGGACGGCGGTTTCGAGCTCGCGGGCCTGCTGCCCAACCGCTACCGCCTCCAGATCCGGGCGGAAGGGTTCGATGCCGTGTGGTGGCCGGACGCCGCCGATCCCGCGGACGCGGAGGAGGTTGCGCTGCCGCCGGGGGCCACCGTCGACGACCTCGAGGTCGTTCTGACCGGGCGGACGGGGGCGCTCGGTGGCCAGGCGTTCGTTGGGGATGAGGCGCCGACGGAGATCGTGGTCGAGCTGTCAGCCATCGACCTGCAGCAGGAGCAGGCCCCGCTGAC
The DNA here is from genome assembly GCA_964525685.1 of uncultured Ectothiorhodospiraceae bacterium. Classification (GTDB taxonomy): domain Bacteria; phylum Pseudomonadota; class Gammaproteobacteria; order Thiohalospirales; family Thiohalospiraceae; genus Thiohalospira. The sequence continues at coordinate 7,000 of CAZGJO010000029.1, forward strand.
GACCACCACCGATGATCTCGGCCTGTGGTCGGTCGATGGTCTGGCGACGCCGGCGACCTACCGCATCGTCTACCGCGCCGAGGGCTACGCGCCGACTGAGCTCACCGAGACCCTGCCGGCCGGGGAGCAGCTGACCCTCAACACCGTCCGTCTGGAGGCAGCCGAGGGCAGCATCTCCGGCGAGGTCACCGATACCGACGGCACCCTGCTCGGCGGGGTCGAGGTGCTGGCACAGCGCGGGGATACAGAGGTGTCCACCATCACCCCCACCTCGGGTGAGGTCGGGCTGTTCCGCCTCGGTGACCTCGAGACGCCGGGGACCTACCTGCTCACCTTCCGACTCGAGGGATTCTCCTCGGAGACCGTCGCGGTCCGCCTCGGTCCAGGTGAGACCCTCGAGGAGCTCCCGGTCCGCCTCGCCGCCGCCGCCGGCAACGTGACGGGACGGGCTGTGCGGGCCGACGGCTCACCGCTGGGCGGGGTGCGCGTGCTGGTCTCGGGTGGAGGCGTCGTGCAGGAGACCGACACCTTCACCAGCGGTGATGTGGGCAGCTTCCGGGTCAGTGGCCTCCCGCTGCCGGGCATCTACACCGTCACCTTCGAGCTGGACGGGTTCGGCCGCGAGACCTCCCAGGTACGGATCGACCGTGACAGCCCCAGCGCCACCGTCACCGGGCGACTGGTGCCGGAGCGTGGCCGGATCGAGGGGCAGGTGGTGGACGCCAACGGCTCCCCGGTGGTGGGTGCCGACGTGGTCGTCACCGACGGTGCCCGCGACCGGGAGACCACCACCGCCACGGCACCGGCCGCCCAGCGTGGGCGGTTCGCGGTCGCCGACCTCGCGCCCGGCAGCTACACCGTCACCGCGACCGGGCCGGATGGCGGCACGATCACCCAGCTGCACACCGTCATGGCCAACCAGGTGACCGAGGTGACCATCACCCTCGGAGCGGGCCCATGAGCGGTGAGGCTCCCAAGGTCTCCGGTGGCGATCAGCGCGTGCGCGCGGACCTCGCTGTCACCGAGGTGCCCGTGGTGTTGGGTGAACCGACCACGGTGGAGGTGGAGGTCACCAACATCGACGAGGTGATCCGGGCGTACCGGGTCGACGTGCTCGGCCTTGACGCGACCTGGGTGAGCGTCGAGACCGCCACGGTGGACCTGTTCCCCGGCGAGCGCCGACGGGTCCTGGTCTCCCTCCTGCTTCCGGAGACCTACCCGTCCGGCCGGCGGCGGATCGCCATCGAGGTCAGCGACCTCGCCGAGGACGCCGGCGCCCCGGTCACCCTCGATCTGGACCTGGTGCTCGACCCCCAGGACGAACTGGCCCTGCTGGTGGAGCCGGTCTCGTTGGAGACCGGCCGCGCGGGCACCTTCGTCCTGACCCCCATCAACGTCGGCAACACCACGGTGGACGTGGGGTTCACCGCGTACGAACCAACGCGGGAGACCACCACCAGCTTCGAGCCGACGGCCCTGCGTCTGGTCCCCGGTGAACGGGGCCTGGTCAGTGCCACGGTGCAGGGGCGTCGCCCGTGGTTCGGGATGCCGGAGCTGCGCAGCGTGGAGTTCGCGGTGGCCGGCGGTGACGGCCGGGCGGTGGCCAACGCCGTGCTCCTGCAGCGTCCCTGGTTCAGCCGGCGGGTGGTGACCCTTGCGGGGTTGGTCGTGGCCGTCACGATGTTCGCCTTCGTGATCATGTTGGCCTTCGGGAACGTCGCGGACCTGGCGGCGGCCAACGAGGCGCTGCTCAAGCAGGGGCTCGGTGAGGACCAGCCGGTCGGCGCGCGCGCGGCGCCGGCCGTGATCACGGGGGTGGTCTCCTCCACCACCGGTGGTGGGATCGACGGCGTGTCCGTGGAGCTGTACGAGGCCGACGACCCCCTGCTCCCGAGCGCCGCAACGGTCACCGACGCCAGCGGCAGTTACCGCTTCGGATCACTGTCGGCCGGGGACTACCTCCTGCGGTTCGAGGTGGCCGGTTTCGGACACACCTGGTACCCGCGCGGTGATGAGCTGACCGACGCGCTGCCCCTCACCCTCACCGAGGGGTTCGCCGCGGAGGGCGTGGACGTCCAGCTCGCCGGACAGCCCGGCTCCGTCGAGGGGCTGGTGACCGGGGTCGAGGTGGACGGCGCAACGGTGTCGATCCAGCTGCCCGCGGAGGCGATCGAGGGGTCTGACCTCGAGCCGACCCCCTCGGTGCTGGCCTCGATGCAGGTGGACGACACCGGTGCGTTCCTCCTCGAGGACCTCGCGACCCCCGCCACGTACCAGCTGGTGGTGGAGAAAGCCGGTTTCGCGACCTCCATGAGCACCGTCTCCCTGACCCCCGGTGAGGAGCGATCCGACCTCGCGATCCTGCTGCGGCGCGGGGACGGGCGGCTCGCGGGCCTGGTCCTCGACGGGGACGGGGAAGCGCTCCCCGGTGCGGTCATCGAGGCCACCGACGGGGAGACGGAGGTCCGCACCCGGACCCTCAGCGGGGAGAGCGCCGGCACCTTCGAGCTGCGTGATCTGCCTACCCCGGGGACCTACACCCTCACCATCAGTGCGGAGGGCTTCTTCGACGAGACGGTCACCATCGGCCTCGAGGAGCAGGAGCAGCGCGACGACCTCGAGGTGGCGCTGCTCGCCGCCGAGGGCAGCCTGGCCGGCAGGGTCGCCACGCCCGAGGGCGAGCCACTCGGTGGGGTGTCGATCAACGTGGTCGGTGCCGGCGTCGAGCGCGTCACCGACTCCCTCTCCGAGGGGGAGGTGGGTGCCTGGACGGTGACCGCGCTGCCCGTCCCCGGCACCTACACCGTGAGCTTCCGCGCCGCGGGCCGGGTGACGCAGACGCTCTCGGTCGAGCTCGGACTCGGGCCCCAGGCCGACCGCTCGGGGATCGATGCCACCCTCAACCGGTCATCGGCCGCCATCGATGGTGAGGTCCGCGATGACCAGGGACGACCCGTGGGTGGCGTCGAGGTGGTGCTCGACGGCGCCGAGGTGGAACGCCGCACCCGCACCGCCGATCAGCCCGCCGGACGGTACGGCTTCGACGATCTGCCCCCGGGGGCCTACACCCTGACCTTCCGACGTCCCGGCTCCAGCCCACAGACGCTGCTGGTCGACCTGCAGGCCGGCGAACGGCGCGAGGTCCGCCCGATCGAGCTCGAGGCGCAGGCCCGCGTGGTCGGGGTGTTCCGGCGCGCCGGTGTCCCCGAGGCCGGCGCGCAGGTGGTGGCCTACACCCAGGCGGGCTTCCCCAACGAGGTGGTCGCCAGCACCGTGACCCGTGCCGGCGGGGTGTTCGAACTGGTGGGTCTCGACGCACCAGAGACCTACATCATCGAGTTCCAGGTCCCACCCGGGACGCCGCTCGCCGGCTCGGAGACCGTGTTCCTGCGGCCCGGGCAGACGGTGGAGCTGGAGGTTGACCGCGCGCCGTGAGGTGCCGGCAGCCGTTTCACGAGGAGAACGACCATGCGCGTGGCCATCACACCGGAGCAGGCGGAGCTTGCTCCGGGCTCTGAGCTGGAGCTCACGGTCACCGTCGAGAACGACCAGCTCGCGCCGCTGTCGCCGCGGGTGGACATCACCGGCGTCGACGCTGACCTGGTCGAGGCCGGTACCCAGCTGGTCATCGCCCCGGGTGAGCAGGCCACGAGCCTCATCCGCGTGCGCGTGGCCGAGGACGCCGTGCCGGGCAAGCAGCGTCTGGGGGTGCGGGTCAGCGACCCGGAGGGCGCGCACGCCTCCACCGCCGGCGACCTGGTCGTCACCGTCGGTGGCCGGCCGAAGGTGTCGGTGGAGCTGAACCCGCCCGCGATCAAGGGCCGCCGCAAGGCGAAGTTCGAGGCCGTGCTGCGCAACACCGCGGAGCAGGCCGAGCACATCCAGTTGACCGGCAGCAGTGACGGCGTCGCGGTGCGGTTCCGCGTCGACGACCTGGTCCTCGAGCCCGGTGAGGAGCTGCGGGTACCGGCCCGGGTGCGGCGTACCGGTATCACCTGGATCCGGGAGGTGCGCCACGGCGCGCTGATCGAGGTGGCAGGGACCGGCCAGCCCGTGGCGGCCGGGGTCACCTTCACCCAGAAGCCCTTCGTCCCGGTGTGGTGGCGGCAGTTGGTCGCTGCGGTCACGGCGCTGGCGGTGTGGGCCAGCGTGATCGTCGTGGTCGACCAGCGCGTGCTGAGCGGCCCTCTTCCGACCGACGACGGCGTTGCCGCTCCGGGGGACGAGGAGGTCGCTGCAACCCTGCCGTCGGTGCCGACGGGGGACGAGATGGCGCTGGGTGCCGAACCGCTGGTCGTCCAGGGCACCGTCGAGGGTCCCAGCCAGCCGGCAGGAACCAGCATCGTCCTGGAGCGGATCAGCTTCGGTGACGCGGGCACCACCGACGGTGAGGGCGGCACGAAGCTCGCGGCGATGTCCCCGGTGGCGATCCCCCGCGCCGCGGTGCTGGACAAGATCGAGACCGCCACCGACGAGCGGGGCCGCTTCCGCGTCGCCGGTGGGCTCGAACCCGACGCCTTCTACCGGGTGACCGCACGCCGGGCCGGTTTCCAGACCGGTGCGGTGGTCGTCTCCACCTCGATGGAGGAGCCCGAGATCGACGTGCCGCTCGCCCTGGAACCGGGGGACGGGTCGCTGTCGGGCCGGGTCACCGACGACGACGGCACGCCCATGGGTGGCGTGAACGTCACCGTCACCGATGGGGCGCTGGTCTACACCACCACCACCGCCTCCGACGGTGAGGACGCGGGCCGGTGGGTGATCACCGGGCTGGCCACGCCCAACACCTACCAGGTCATCTTCACCCGCCAGGGGTTCGCCTCAGCCACCGACGTCATCGAGCTGGACGGTGGCCAGTCCGTAGCAGGTATCGAGGCGGAGCTGGTCGGGGGGCTCGGCACGATCCGCGGTCGCATCACCCACCGTGACGAGGGGGTCGGAGCGGTCGAGGTCGCCCTGGTCGGCGAGGAGGAGCGGATCACCACGACGCTGACCGACGGGGAGCTTGCCGGGACCTTCACCCTGCCGGCGCTGCCGCTGGGCACCTACCAGATGACCTTCTCCGCGGACGGCTGGCTGACCCAGACCACCGAGGTGATCGTGGACCGCGGCGACGTCGAGGTCGACATCCGCGATCTGCGCCCCTCCACCGCGGTGGTGCGCGGCACCGTCGATCAGGAGGTCGCACCCGGTGGCGGCTGCCTGTATCCCGACCCCGACGACCCCGAGCAGCGTGGGCAGGCAACGGCCGCGCCCTGCGGCGGGGTCGCCGTGCGCGTGGTCGGCGAGGACAGCGTGTTCGCCACCACCTCGGCGTCGGAGGACGGTTCCTTCCAGATCTCGGGCATCCCCGCGGGGCAGTACACGGTGGTGTTCGAGCGGTTCGGCTACTTCCCGGAGTTCTACGAGGTCACCTTGTCCGCCGGGGACGCTCTGGAGGTGCCGACGGATGCGGAGTTCGACGTGGAGACGGCTGCGGCCGTCGGGCCCGAGGGACGGCCGCTGACCCCGGCTTCGACGAGCCGTATCCGGATGCGTCTGCTGCCCGCCACCTCGGACGCCATCGGTGAGGTCCGCGGCGTGCTGCAGGACGCTACCGACGGGGACGAGCCCTTCGATCACGACGCGCTGCCGGAGCGCCCCAGCATCGGGGTGACCGGGCAGCCCCAGGCCGTCGTCGAGCTGCTCGATGAGGGCGGGTTCCGGATCACCGGGCTGCAGCCCGGTGCGCACGAGCTGGTCGTTGACGCCGTGGGCTACGACCTGCGCCGGCGCACCGTCCAGGTCGGCCGCAGCGAACCCGCGGACATCGGTGGGGTGGCGTTGACCCCGTTGGGAAGCATCACCCTGCGGGTGACCGACGGGGAGGAGTTCCCCGTCGGTGACGGAGGAGACCAGGCGGCCACGGTGTTCGTGCGTCCGGTGCTGCACAACAGCCGCATCGCACGCGTCAACGCACTCACCGATGAGCAGGTGCGCGCCTGCCAGGTGGTGAAGGACCCAGCCGGCCGTTGGCGTGAGGTGGCGGACGACGACAACCCTGCCGGCGAGGTGCTGGACGGGCTGTGTGCCGAGGTGGACGAGTCCGGCGATGTGACCTTCGAGCAGGCCTTCGCCTCAGGTCGGTTCGAGGTGATCACTCCTGCCAACGCCGACGATCCGGGTGAGAACCCTGCGAGCTTCTGCGACGCCGAGCTCGCGACCGTCCTGCCCTTCGACCACCAACAGCTGACCCGCAACTTCGATCTTTCGTCGGGAGAGACCACCCGGGCCGACCTGCGGCTGCGCCGGTTCGCGATCATCGAGGGGCGGCTGCGGGTACCTGGGCCGTCCGGGTTCACCAGCGTGGACGACAGCTTCTTCTCCGACGACGCGTTGGAAGGCTTCCCCGCGCTGGTCTCCGGTACCGGTATCTCGCTGGACCGCTTCGAAGCCGACGGCGAGGCCCCGTACGTTGAGGGGGTCACGCCCCGCCTGACCTTCTGTGAAGAGGTTGTTGGACAAGGGTCGTACCGCATCGATCGGGTGCCACCGAACAGCGACTCGGACATCTACGAGTACGAGCTGCGTGTCTTCGGTAAGGACGGAGAAACCGCCGAGTTCACCCGTGACAACGTGCGCGTGATCGACGGGCTGAGCTTCGGCGAGAACCGCATCCGGAACGCCATCCTGCGGCCGCGTCCGATCGACATCGACCTGGTGCCCGTGTGGGTCAAGCCGCACGAGCGTGGCGACGTCGACGGGCTGGTGCAGCGCATCGCCGAAGGTGATGCGCCCGCTCGCGTCAGCGAGGCGACCGTCAGCCTCGACGGTGTGGTGGGCTACGAGATCGAGGGCGGTGCGGTGCTCGAGTTCCGCCAGGCGGTGGAGCTGGAGACCGCGACCAACAGCGTGATCACCACCCGCGGCGTCCAGGTGGACGACGAGGAGCTCCGCTACCTCACCGGCCAGCCGGTCTCCGTTGATCTCATCGACGGCGTGGATGAGAACGTGTTCTCCTTCACTCCTTTCACCATGCGGCCCGGTTCCCCGATCACGATCGACGACATCGACACGGCCCGTTCGGCCCTGCAACTGGACGCCACACCGCGGGACGTGCGCGGCGTGCTGTCGTTCCCCGTCGGTGGCGTCGACACCGCCTTCGCCAGCGACCTGTCGCTGACCCTTGAGAGCCCCCCGTCCGGCCATGACGGCGGAAGTCCTTCAGGCGAACCCGCGCTGCGGGTCGACAACGTCGATATCGTCGACCTCGACGACCAGCGGATCCAGTTCACCTTCCGCTCGGTGCCGCCAGGGGACTACCGGCTTCACGTCGGTGGTGACGACGTGTTCGACACCACCTTCCAGCCGGCGACCGGCACCTCGGGCAGCGAGACCTGGTTCGAGATACCGCCTGGTACCGCCGCGGCCCGCGTGCTCATCAGCCCGGAGGGTGACGGCATCGACCAGCCCGACCCCCAGCCGTTCGAGGTCGACCGGCCGGTCGAGCTGACGGTGGATGTGCAGGAGACGTTCACCGAGGTTGCCGGTGAGGTGGTTACGACGTCCACACCGACGGTGTCGGGTGTTGAGGTGACGTTGTTGGTAGATGCTGGGTCGGGTGCCCAGCCGGTTGGTGCTGGTGATGTTCTGGATGCCGGTGTCCTGGAGGATGGCGTCTATGTGGAGGACACCGACGAGAACGGTGAGGTGGCGTTCGAGGGCCTGCGTGGTGGTGAGGGTCGTGAGTTCTCGGTGGCGTTGGTCAAGGATGGGTATCTGCCGGTGACGCA
>CAZGJO010000030.1:0-14449 GCA_964525685.1 uncultured Ectothiorhodospiraceae bacterium
GCCACCACCGCGCGACTCGCCCCCGCGGGCGCCGCTGCTGTCGCCGTAGCCGCCGGGTGGGCCGCTGCCGCCGCGGCCGCCGAGCATCTGCATCTCGTTGGCGACGATCTCGGTGGTGTAGCGGTCCTGGCCGTCCTGGCCCTGCCACTTGCGTGTCTGCAGCCGGCCCTCGATGTAGACCTTGGAGCCCTTCTTCAGGTACTCGCCGGCGATCTCGCCGAGTCGGCCGAACATCACCACCCGGTGCCATTCGGTGTTCTCGCGCTGCTCGCCGGTCTGCCTGTCCTTCCAGCTCTCGGTGGTGGCGACATTGATGTTGGCAACCGCCGCGCCGGCCTGGGTATAGCGGATCTCCGGGTCCGCCCCGAGATTGCCGATGATGATTGCCTTGTTGATTCCTCGCGCCATTGGTTTCTCTCCTCTTCGCGAATCATGTCCACCGGCCATGGGGGTTCGGTGTCCCGCGCCGGCATCCTTGCCAGCGCCGCCCTGTGTCGGCACTGAACCGCCACTATACAAGAGGCGTTCGTCGGGGAAAACGTCAAAGGGCCGATGTGCTGCTGGTCGCCCACACTTGGCATGAGGATGATGCCGGTGAGGTCATCCGTATCATCTCCGCCCGCAAAGCCACGCGCCGAGAACGAGAGATTTATGAGCAAGCCATCCAATAAGCAGGTCGATGAACTGCGCCATCTGGCCGAGCAGACCGATGAAGGGATCGACACCAGTGATATCCCCGCGGATGCCGACTGGCGCGCCGGTGAGCGCGGGCGCTTCTATCGCCCGGTCAAGAAGCAGGTCACCATGCGGCTGGACGCCGATGTCATCGCCTGGTTCAAGTCAGGGGGCGCTCGCTACCAGACGCGCATCAACGCCGCCCTGCGCGAGTATATCCGCGAGCATGAGGAATCCCGTTAATCGGGCCCTCCACGCGCGGCCACCGCATCCCCCAGCACCTCCTCATCCAATTGCCCGGGATCGACCTTGAGGTAGGCTGCGCCCTCGTCGACAACCACTTCAACCTCGACCACCCCGGGCACCGCCAACAGCCGCTGGCGTAGCGCACCGACTTCCGACGCCGGTTCCGGTAGACCGATCACGCGACTGGTCAGATAACGCGGCGGCGCCATGCCTCGCGCCACCAGCCACCACAGCCCGACGGCCACGGCAACGAAGGCGAACACCGCGCCGCTCTCGCCCCAACCGTACAGGGCGCCGCCGACCAGCCCGCCACCGAAGGCGCCGAGGAACTGGGCCGCCGAGTAGACGCCCATGGCGGTGCCCTTGGCCCCCGCCGGCGCGGCCGTCGCCACCAGCGACGGCAGGCTCGCCTCGAGCAGGTTGAAGGCGGTGAAGAAGAGCACCAGCGTGGCCACCAGCAGCGGCCACAGCGCCGTCGTCGTCGCCGTCCAGAGACCGACCACCGCCGCCAGCAGGGCGACGATGGCGCCGAGGAAGACGCTGCGCAGCCGCCGCCGACGCTCGGCCAGGACCACGAACGGCACCATCAGGGCGAAGGCGGCCAGCACCACCGGCAGGTAGAGCCAGCCGTGGTGCTCCGCCGCCAGCCCCAGGGTGTCACGCAATACCAGCGGCAGGGCGACGAACAGCGCGGTCAGGCTCAGGTGGAGGATGAAGATGCCGACGTCGAGCCGGCGCAGTTCCGCATCGGCCAGCACCCGGCGGAACTGCGCCGGCACCGCCTCGGTGTCGCTGTGGACGGTGATCCGGGGCGGGCTCGGCACCACCAGCGCGACCACGGCGATGCCGACCAGCGCCATCAGCGCGGTGAGCCGGAAGAGCCCGTCCACCCCGACCCAGCGGCCGAGCAGCGGACCGAGCACCAGCGCGGCGGAGAAGGACACGCCGATGGTGAGGCCGACCACCGCCAGGGTCCGCAGCCGCACCTCCTCGCGGGTGAGATCGGCCAGCAGCGCCAGCACCACGGCGGCGATGGCGCCGGCGCCCTGGAGGGCGCGGCCGGCGATGACGCCGTGGATGGTGGTCGCCTCGGCGGCGATGGCCGAGCCGAGGGCGAAGATCCCCAGCCCGAGGATGATCATCGGTTTGCGGCCGATGCGATCGGAGAGCATCCCGAACGGGATCTGCAGCGCAGCCTGGGTCAGCCCGTAGATACCGATGGCCAGCCCCACCAGCACCGGCGTGGTCCCCGCCAGCCCCTCGGCGTAGAGGGCAAAGACCGGGAGGATCATGAACAGGCCGAGCATCCGCAGGGCGTAGATCCCCGCCAGCCCGGCCGTCGCTCTGCGCTCGATGCGGTTCATGCCCCTGCCTTAAAGGGGACTGTCCCCTTTTTCCGCCTTCCCCCGCCACGGGGATGCGGCGTATATTAGCAGGTTGCCCAGAACGCCGGAACGCACCATGGATCGCATCACCATCGAAGGGGCCCGCACCCACAACCTCAAGAACATCTCGGTCGAGCTGCCGCGCGACAAGCTCATCGTCTTTACCGGCCTGTCCGGCTCCGGCAAGTCGTCGCTGGCCTTCGACACCCTCTACGCCGAGGGTCAGCGCCGCTACGTCGAATCGCTGTCGGCCTACGCGCGCCAGTTCCTGTCGATGATGGAGAAGCCCGACGTCGACCAGATCGAGGGGCTGTCGCCGGCGATCTCCATCGAGCAGAAGGCGACCAGCCACAACCCGCGTTCGACGGTCGGCACGGTCACCGAGATCTACGACTACCTGCGTCTGCTCTTCGCCCGCGCCGGCGAGCCGCGCTGCCCGGACCACGACGAGCTGCTGGAGGCGCAGACGGTCAGCCAGATGGTCGACCAGGTCCTGAACCTGCCCGAGGGCATCCGGGTGATGCTGCTGGCGCCGGTGGTCTCCGAGCGCAAGGGCGAGTACCAGCAGGTGATCGAGGAGCTGAAGAGCCAGGGCTTCGTGCGCGCGCGCATCGACGGCGAGGTGGTGGAGCTGGACGAGGCGCCGAAGCTGGACAAGAAGCGCAAGCACTCCATCGAGGTGGTGGTGGACCGCTTCAAGGTCCGCGACGACATCCAGCAGCGGCTGGCCGACTCCTTCGAGACCGCCCTGAACATGGCCGACGGCACCGCCCGGATCGCCTTCATGGATCCCGGCCACGAGGAGCTGGTGTTCTCGGCCAACTACGCCTGCCCGGTGTGCGGGTACTCACTCCCGGAACTCGAACCGCGGATGTTCTCGTTCAACAACCCGGCCGGCGCCTGCCCCACCTGCGACGGCCTCGGCATCCGCCAGTTCTTCGACCCGGCGCGGGTGGTCATCAACCCGCAGGCGTCGCTGGCCGAGGGCGCGGTGCGCGGCTGGGACCGGCGCAACGCCTGGTACTTCCAGATGCTCCGCGCCCTCGCCGATCACTACGGCTTCGATCTGGAGACGCCGTTCGAGGAACTGCCCGACGACATCCGCCTGATCATCCTCTACGGCAGCGGCGGCGAGGCCATCCGGTTCACCTTCCTCAACGATCGCGGCCACGCCACCACGCGTGAGCAACCGTTCGAGGGGGTCATCCCGAACATGCAGCGGCGCTATCGCGAGACCGAGTCGTCGGCGGTGCGCGAGGAGCTGAGCCGCTACCTCGGCCACAGCGCCTGCGACGACTGCGGCGGCACCCGGCTCAACCAGGCGGCGCGCGCGGTGAACGTGGCCGGGCTGACCCTGCCGGAGGTCACCGCCATGGACGTGGGAACGGCCTGGGAGTGGGCCGGCAATCTGACCCTGGAGGGCCACCGCGCCACTATCGCCGCGCGGATCATCAAGGAAGTGAGCGACCGCTTGCGCTTCCTGGTCGATGTCGGACTGAACTACCTGACCCTGGACCGCTCGGCGGACACCCTCTCCGGCGGCGAGGCGCAGCGCATCCGGCTGGCGAGCCAGATCGGCGCCGGGCTGGTGGGGGTGATGTACATCCTCGACGAGCCCTCCATCGGCCTGCACCAGCGCGACAACACGCGCCTCATCAACACCCTGACGCGGCTGCGCGACCTGGGCAACACGGTCATCGTGGTAGAGCACGACGAGGAGATGATCCGCACCGCCGACCACATCCTCGACATCGGCCCCGGCCCCGGTGAACACGGCGGCGAGGTGGCCGCCGCCGGACCGCCGGCGACCATCGAGGCATCGGGTTCGCTCACTGGCCAGTATCTGGCCCGGACCCGCGCCATCCACGTGCCCGACGAGCGCCGCGCGCCGGACCCGGCGGACTGGCTGACCATCCGCAACGCCAGCGGCAACAACCTGCGCGGCATCGACGCGCACATCCCGGTGGGGCTGTTCACCGCCATCACCGGGGTCTCCGGCTCCGGCAAGTCGACCCTGATCAACAACACCCTCTACCGCCACGCGGCGCTGGCCATCAACGGCGCCGGCGAGGACCCGGAACCGTGCGACGGCCTCGACGGCCTCGACGCCTTCGACAAGGTGGTGGACATCGACCAGAGCCCCATCGGCCGCACCCCGCGCTCCAACCCGGCCACCTACACCGGGATCTTCACCCCGGTGCGCGAGCTCTTCGCCGGCACCCCGGAGGCGCGCTCACGCGGCTACGGACCGGGGCGCTTCTCGTTCAACGTCAAGGGCGGCCGCTGCGAGGCGTGCCAGGGCGACGGCGTGATCAAGGTGGAGATGCACTTCCTGCCGGACATCTACGTGCCGTGCGACGTCTGCCACGGCAAGCGCTACAACCGCGAGACCCTGGAGGTGCAGTACAAGGGGAAGACCATCCACGAGGTGCTGGAGATGACCGTGGAGGAGGCGCGCGCCTTCTTCGACCCAGTGCCGGCGGTGGCGCGCAAGCTGCAGACCCTGATGGACGTGGGGCTCTCCTACGTGAAGTTGGGGCAGAGCGCCACGACCCTCTCCGGCGGCGAGGCGCAGCGGGTGAAGCTGGCGCGGGAGCTGTCCAAGCGCGACACCGGCCGGACCCTCTACATCCTCGACGAGCCGACCACCGGCCTGCACTTCCACGACATCGAACAGCTGCTGGCGGTGCTCTTCCGGCTGCGCGAGCGCGGCAACACCATCCTGGTCATCGAGCACAACCTGGATGTCATCAAGACCGCCGACTGGATCGTGGATCTGGGGCCGGAGGGCGGTTCCGGCGGCGGCACCATCGTCGCCGCCGGCACGCCGGAAGAGGTGGCCGCCAACCCGCTCTCACACACCGGCCGCTATCTGGCGCCGCTGCTCGGCCGCTCCTCCGACTGAGGCGGGCGCTCAGTCGGCCTCGCCCTCCTCTTCGGCGGCCTGGATCACCGGGTCGTCTTCGACGCTCCATTCGCCCATGCGCTCGATGAGGGTGTCGAGCCCCTCGCGGCGGATGATGGGGCCGAAGTTGGAGCGGTAGTTGGTCACCGCGCTGATCCCCTGGACGGAGATGTCGAAGATCCGCCACTCGCCGTCGCGCAGGATGACCCGGAAGCTCACCGGCACTGCCGAGCCGCCGGAGGGGACGGCCTCGGCGCGCACCGTGCCGGTGGGGCGGCCCTCGTCCCGGCGCATCTCCTCGAAGCGCAGGTCCCAGGCGTCGAACTCCAGCAGGGCCGAGGCGTAGAACCGCATCAGCATCCTCTGGAACTCGTCCTGGAAGGCGCTCAGCTGCTCGTCGCTGGCATCGCGGGAGTGGCGACCGAGAACCCAGCGGGAGGCCACCTCGAAATCGACCAGCGGCACCAGCTTGCGGTCGACCATGTCGCGCAGGGCGCCTTCGTCTTCTGCATAGTGCGCCTCATTGGCCTCCAGGTCCGCCAGGATGGCGTCGGCCGCCTCCTTCAATGCCTCGTGGGCCGGCCGCGGCTCGGCCAGTGCCGCCGTGGACATCAGCAGGACGACCATCAGGACCCCCGCCATGGACCAACCCGACTGGATACGCCTCATGACCACCTCCGATTACCTGTCGATTCCGTGCCGCCACCGGGCGGCACCATTGCCCGCCACACTAGAACACTCGCCGGAGAATGGCCAGTGCACCGCACTCGTGCGGCCCCCGTCTGGCCCCGGCGGCTACGCAATGGCACTATTCCCCGCACGAACAACGATCCGACCTGCGGAGTCCAGACCGATGAGCCGACCCGACACCCGCAGCGGCGCCTACCCGGCCCGCCGCCCGCGCCGCATGCGCCGGGCCCCCTTCTCCCGGCGGCTGATGCGCGAGAACCATCTGCGCGCCGATGACCTCATCTACCCGGTCTTCATCACCGAGGGCGCCGGCCAGCGCGAGCCGGTTCCCTCCATGCCCGGCGTCGAGCGCCTGAGCCTGGACGAGCTGCTGAAGGCGGCCGAACGCGCCTACAAACTGGACATCCCGGCGCTGGCGTTGTTCCCGGTGGTCCCGTCGGAGCGCAAGAGCGACGACGCGTGCGAGGCGTACAACCCCGAGGGGCTGGCCCAGCGGGCGGTGGCGGCGCTGAAGGCGGAATTCCCCGATCTCGGCGTGATCACCGATGTCGCCCTCGACCCGTTCACCCGCCACGGGCAGGACGGTCTGCTCGACGCCGACGGCTACGTGACCAACGACGCCACGGTGGAGGTGCTGGTGCGCCAGGCCCTCTCCCACGCCGAAGCCGGCGCCGACGTGGTCGCCCCCTCCGACATGATGGACGGTCGGGTCGGCGCCATCCGTTCGGCGCTGGAGGGGGCGGACCACGTCAACACCCGCATCCTCGCCTACGCCGCCAAGTACGCCTCCGCCTTCTACGGGCCGTTCCGCGACGCGGTGGGCTCCGCCGCCAACCTCGGCGGCGGCGACAAGTACAGCTACCAGATGGATCCGGCCAACAGCGACGAGGCGATCCACGAGGTCGCCCTCGATCTGGACGAGGGCGCCGACATGGTCATGATCAAGCCGGGGATGCCGTACCTGGACATCGTCCGCCGGGTGAAGGACCAGTTCGCCGCGCCGACCTACGTCTACCAGGTCAGCGGCGAGTACGCCATGCTCAAGGCGGCCGCCCACAGCGGCTGGCTGGCGGAGCGGGCGGTGGTCATGGAGAGCCTGCTGGCGTGCAAACGCGCCGGGGCCGACGGCATCCTCACCTATTACGCACTGGACGCGGCCGAATGGCTGCGGGAGGGCCACTGAGATGAGCAACGATCCCTTCGATTTCACCCCCGCGCCGGATCGCTACGCGGTGATGGGCAACCCGGTGGGCCACAGCCGCTCGCCGCGGATCCACGCGCTGTTCGCCGAACAGACCGGGCAGAACCTCACCTACGAGGCGATCCAGGTGGACACCGGCGGCCTCGCCCAAGCCATCGGCAACTTCCGCGCCAGCGGCGGCCACGGCCTGAACATCACCGTGCCGTTCAAGGAGAAGGCGTTCGAGCTGGCCGACCGGCTCTCGGATCGCGCCCGCCAGGCCGGCGCGGTGAACACCCTGACCCTGGAGGCGGACGGTGTCGCCGGCGACAACACCGACGGCATCGGCCTGGTCGCCGATCTGCGGGACCACCTGGAGTGGACCCTGGACGGGGCGAAAGTCCTGCTGGTGGGTGCCGGCGGCGCCGCGCGGGGCGCGGTGGTGCCGCTGCTGGAGGCGGGGGTGGCGGAGCTGCGGGTGGTCAACCGCACCCCCGACCGCGCCCGTGAGCTGGCCGCCCATTTCGCGGACGACGGACCGGTCAGCGGCGGTGCCCTGGAGAGCGCCACGACCCCCTTCGACATCATCATCAACGCCACCGCCGCCAGCCTCGACAGCGCCATCCCGGCGCTGGATCCGGCGGTGGTCGGCGAGGATACGGCGGTCTACGACATGATGTATGCCGCCGCCCCGACCCCCTTCATCCGCTGGGGGCTGGACCACGGGGCCTCGGTGGTGGCCGACGGCCTCGGCATGCTGGTGGAGCAGGCGGCGGACTCGTTCGCCCTCTGGCGCGGGGTACGGCCGGAGACCGCCCCGGTGCTCGCCGCCCTGCGGCGGGATCTGGAGGCCGTCTAGGGCGGCCGTCCGGGGAAGCGGTCTAGGCGCGGGCGTCGAGGACGTCGGTGATGGCCTTGAAGATGGCGTCCACCTCGCCGACGCCCTCGACCACCTCGAGCTTGCCCTGGTCGCGGTAGTAGGCCTCCAGCGGCGCGGTCTGCTCCTGGAAGACCTCCAGTCGGCTGCGGATGGTCTCCTCGTTGTCGTCGGCGCGGTGAAGCAGGTTGCCGCCGCACTTGTCGCAGCGCCCCTCGATGCTCGGCGGGGCGCTGTAGACGTTGTACATCTGGCCGCACGACTCGCAGGTGCGCCGGCCGGTGAGCCGCTCCATGAGCACCTGGAAGTCCACGTGGATGTGCAGGGCGGTGTCCAGCGGCTGGCCGAGCTTCTCCAGCATCGCGTCCAGCGCCTCGGCCTGCGGGATGTTGCGCGGGAAGCCGTCGAGGATGAACCCCTTGCTCGCGTCGGGCTGCTGCAGGCGGTCCTCGATCATGCCGAGGACGATGTCGTCGGAGACCAGCTCGCCGGCGTCCATGGCCGCCTTCGCCTTCTTGCCCAGCGGCGTCTCCGCCTTCACCGCGGCGCGCAGCAGGTCGCCGGTGGAGACCTGGGGAATGCCGTAGCGCTCTACCAGCTGTTTGGCCTGCGTGCCCTTGCCCGAGCCGGGGGCTCCCAACAGAACGATTCGCATGGGTCGGTTCTCGCTTTCTGGAGGTGGATGGAATAGGCGCCAAAGCTATACCTCGGCGGGGTATGGCGTCAAATGAGCGCGCGTCCCGGTTCCGGTTTCGGGCGGGCCGGGGAGGGGCGGCGGTGGTCCGGCACGCACGGCGCACCCCTTCGGGGTGCCCTGTGCTGCTCGCCCGAAAGGGGGACGCTCGCGAACTCGCTTCGCTCGAACAGCGCTCGCTCTTCGCCCCCTTTCGGCCTGCGCTGCTCGGTGCGCCGTGAAAGGTGCCGGACCACCGCCGCCCCTCCCCGGCCCGCCCGAAACCGGAACACCGGGGTTTGGGTTGGCTTCGATCCGCTTCTATAATGGCGGCCCATACCGAACTTCACGCGCCCGTTCGGGCGAACATCAACGTCCGCGTCCCGCATGCGGCTCAAGAAGAGGAATCCGTTCCATGAACATCGACAACATCAGCGCCGGCAAATCGGTCCCCGAGGACATCAACGTCATCATCGAGATCCCGGCGGACAGCGCCCCGATCAAGTACGAGGTGGACAAGGACAGCGGCGCGGTCCTGGTGGACCGCCTGATGGCCACCGCCATGCACTATCCGGTGAACTACGGCTTCGTCCCGCACACCCTGGCCGGCGACGGCGACCCGGTGGACGTGCTGGTCGTCACCCCCCATCCGCTGGCCCCCGGTTCCGTGATCCGCACCCGCCCCATCGGCGTGCTGAACATGAGCGACGAGGCCGGCGAGGACGCCAAGGTCATCGGTGTCCCGATCAGCAAGCTCACCCCGTTCTACGACGACGTGAAGAGCCCCGACGACCTGCCCGCGATCATGCTCAAGCAGATCAGCCACTTCTTCGAGCACTACAAGGACCTCGAAGAGGGCAAGTGGGTCAGGATCGGCGGCTGGGAAGGGGTCGACGCCGCCCACAAGGAGATCCAGGAGTCGGTCAAGCGCCACGGCTGAACCGGAAGCGCCCCGGGGCGAGGCACACCGGAACGAAAGCGCCAAACTCCGACGCGCCCCCGCCCTCGGCGACCCCGCCAGGGCGCGCACCCCGCCCCTCGACGGCCCGACCGGAGCCGCAAACAGTCACCCGGGCGTGTTGTGCTCCACCCAGCGCTCTCCCTCCGGCCCGGCTTCCTTCTTCCAGAACGGCGCCCGCGACTTCAACGCCTCCATGACATAGCGGCTGGCATCGAACGCCGCCGCCCGGTGGGCCGACCAGACCGCGACCAGGACGATGGGATCCGCCGGACACATCTCGCCGACCCGGTGCATCACCAGTGCATCCAGCAGCGGCCACTGGTCGGCGGCCTCGTCGAGAATGGTATGGAGCTCACGCTCGGTCATGCCCGGATAGTGTTCCAGGGTCATGGTCCGGACATCCGCGCCCTCGTTCATGTCGCGCATGCTGCCGACAAAGACCGCCGTGGCGCCGAACTGTCCCGCCAGCTCCGGCTTGCGCGCCTGATAGGCCACCAGCTCGGCCCAGGGGTCGAAGGGCTGTTCGAGGATCGCGACCTCCACGGTCAGCCCCCCGTCACCGGCGGGAAGAAGGCCACCTCGTCGCCGTCGCTGACCGGCGCCTCCCAGTCCACGTAGTCCATGTTCACCGCCGCCAGGATGTTCTCCGGGGGCTCGGCGCCCTCGGTGGCCGCCGCCCAGACCGCGCCGACACTGTCGCCCCCGTCCACCGTCGTCTGCTCGCGCCCCAGGCTCTCGCGCAGGCTCGCAAAGAATCGTACCGTTACCGTCATGCCGTCTCCCTCCGTTGCCGGGCCCTGCGCCGGAGCCTATCATGGCCCCCTGAACATGCACAGCGGGGCGACCATGAGCGAACTGACCCACTTCAACGCCGACGGCCAGGCCCACATGGTCGATGTCGGCGCCAAGTCCGAGACCGAACGCGTGGCCGTCGCCGCCGGACGGATCCGCATGGCGCCGGAGACCCTGACCCGGATCGAGGCCGGCGACCACAAGAAGGGCGACGTCCTCGGCATCGCCCGCGTGGCCGGGATCATGGGGGCCAAGCGCACCGCCGACCTGGTGCCGCTGTGCCACCCGCTGCCGCTGACCGCCGTGGATCTGGAACTGACCCCCGACCGCGCCGCCAACGCCGTCTAGGTCTGCGCCACCACCCGCACCCACGGCCGCACCGGGGTCGAGATGGAGGCGCTCACCGCCGTGCAGGTGGCGCTGCTGACCATCTATGACATGTGCAAGGCGGTGGATCGCGGGATGGTCATGGAGGGGGTGCGGCTGCTGGAGAAGCGCGGCGGGAAATCGGGGCACTGGTGGGCCGGGGACGGCTGACGGCGGACGGGTGTCGTGGTTCGGGCGGGCGCCGGGTCGGGGTTCCCGTGGTCCGGCACGCACGGCGCACCCCTGCGGGGTGCCCTGTGCTGCTCGCCCGAAAGGGGGTCGCTCGCGAACTCGCTTCGCTCGAACAGCGCTCGCTCTTCGCCCCCTTTCGGGCTGCGCTGCTCGGTGCGCCGTGAAAGGTGCCGGACCACGGGAACCCCGACCCGGCGCCCGCCCGAACCACGACACCCGTCCGCCTTAGCCTCTCGGTTCATTCAGATCGTTCAGGACCGCTTCCAGCCAACCGTAGCGGATCCGTTCCTGCTCCAGCCGCAGGGAAGGGGCCCAGGTGTCGTCGAGCAGGCCCTGGTAGAGGGCGGCCTGCTCCGGTGGCAGCCGCTCCAGCGGGTGCTCGCAGCGCTGGGAGCGGGGCTCCTCGCCCCAGAGTTCGCGGTGGGCCTCCAGGGTGGCGCGGTCCATCAGCAGCGGTTCGGCATGGGGCAGGTGGCCGAGCAGGCGGTCGAGGATGGCCAGCCCATGGCTGTCGAGGTCGCCCCAGTAGTGGACCGCCACCCGACTCAGCCACGGCAGGCGGGCCAGTTGCTCCACGGCGTAGCCGAGGCCGAAGATCACTGCGCTGTTGGCCATGGCCGGGAAGGCGAGGCCGTTGATCTCGTTCTCGGTAATGAACACGCGCCGCAGCGGGGGTTCGGCGTCGGTCAGGTCGAATCGGGCCAGTTCCGCCACCGGTGCGGTGATGTCGGTGAGCCCGTGGCGGGCGAGGCCGGGGTCGAGCAGGCGCAGTCGCAACCGGCTCGGGCGGGTCTCCAGGCCGTAACGGGCCTCGAAGCCGCGCACGCCGGTGTGTTCCGAGTCGATGGCCTCGGGCGGCAGGGCGCGGTCGAGGAGTTCGGCCAGCAGGCGGCGGTGGGCCTCGATGAACTTGGTGTCCACGCCGGGGATGTCGAGCTGGCGCAGGTAGATCCCGGGACGCGGGTGGTGACGGAACCAGTCGACCACCGCCAGCAGGCGAGGCCAGTCCTCGGCGTGTTCCAGGGCGGTGAGGGGGCGCTCGCACAGCCATTCCACCAGTTCGGGCGCGGCCGCCCGCGTCGCCTCGACCACGCCGTCGAAGCGCGCTGCATCCCGCTGTCGACCCAGCAGCTTCAGGGCGTCCTCGAGGGTGGGGATGATCGCCGCCACCGGCAGGTCGTTGCGGCCATGGACGCGGTTGCGCACCGTCTGCCAGCGCAGCTCGAAGCCGCCCTCCTCCCGCGCGGCGGCGCGCAGTGCCTCCGCCCAGTCCACCACCGCGCCGAGGTCGGCGGCGATCGCCCGGGCGTCCGGGCGCTTCAGGCGCAGTTCCAGCGGGAAGAGCCCGGACGGCGCCAGCCGCTCGGCCAGCAGCGCGCCCCGCTCCCAATGGCGGCGCAGGCGCGCCTGGATGTCCCGGGGCGTGGACCAGTCAGCCACGGTGGGCTCGGCTCACACCGCCTCGCGCAAGTGCATGTCGATGTGCACATCGGTGTAGGGGCAGACCACGCCACCGGACTCTGTCCGCTCCACCAGACCGAGGGTCGTCAGGACCGTCACATCCTCATGCACGCGCTTGACGTCGCGGCCGACCCGCCGCGCCAGCTCGCGCACCGAGAGGGCACCCGCCCCCATAAGTACCTGGATCACGCCCCAGCGGCGCTCGGTCAGCTGACCGAAGAACTGGCCCGGCGTCTCGAAGTTGAGCCGTTCGCCGGCATACTCCCGGCTGCCGTCGGCGACGCGCGCGGCGTCACGCAATCCGCCCCGCCAGTCCGGGGAGACGGTAATGGTCAGTGTTCGTTGCGCCATTGTTCCACCTCCGCAATAAAGTCGGCGACCAGCGTCGCCACATCCACGAACCGATAGGCCCGCTCCTCACCGTCGACATGACAGTGGTCACCCTTGCCGCGCTCGTTGTCGAAGCGGACCCGGCAGACACCGTCGACAACCCAGGCAAGCCGGTACTTGAAATCGTGCCGGCAGGGCGGCACTGGCTGCGGCACCCGCCAGACGACCATTTCGATCAAATGGCCCTCCGGCGTTACGTCCTTGTAGCGCGTGATCAGCTGTGCCTTCATGTTGTCAACATAGCCAACACCCTCCCCCTCGTCAATGGGGCGTGGGCCAGTCAGCCACCCGCCTCTCCTTCGCCGACACGGTCAAGCACCGTCCGGATCACATCGGCCGCGATCCGGAATTCCGACCGATGGAGTGGCTCAAACACCGAGGCGGGCCGGCATTGCTCAGGACGAGGCGAGCCATTCGTCGAGGGTGTCCATATCGTGGTCTGCTTCCGTGCCGCTCAGGTCCACAACGGGGATCCCTAGCCGGGAGAGGTGGCGCGCAAAGTCGGCCGTGGTGAACTCGGCCAGACGCGCCGCCCGCACCAGGGAGAGGTGCCCGTCACGGAACAGGGCGGTGGCCAGGGCGACCTTGACGCCCGGTGCCTCGAGTTCACCCGCATCGTTCAACCCCAGGATGAGGGCGTCGGGTCGGTCGCGGTTCATGACCACCACCGGTGCCTCATGGGACTTGCGCAACGCCCCGGTGGGGTTGTTTTTCAGGCCACTGACGTTCACAACTTCCATGGGAATTCCTCATAGGAACAACATATGGGAACCATATGTAGCGCCGTACCGGAGTGCCGGCAACCGAACGCGACTCAACCCGCCGGCACACGGCTCGCCTTCTCGCTGTGGTATTCCTCGATGGTCAGGTTGCGCACCATCGAGCGGGCGCCATCGGGGGAGTGGACGTAGCCGACGCTGGCGACGAAGGGCTCGATGATGTGGATCTTCTGCAGCGGGGTGACGATGAGCAGCTGGAGCCGGAGGCGCTGGAACAGCGTCAGGCCGAATCGAGCCGACTCGTCGGAGCCGCGGCCGAAGGCCTCGTCGATGACCACGAAGCGGAACGAGCGGCTGCGCCGGGCGCCCTCTTCCAGGCCGAACTGGTAGGCGAGGCTGGCCGCCAGCACGGTGTAGGCGAGCTTCTCCTTCTGTCCGCCGGACTTGCCGCCGGAGTCGGTGTAGTGCTCATGGGCGGCGTCGTCCTCGCGCCAGCGCTCCTCCGCCGAGAAGGTGAACCAGTTGCGCACGTCGGTGACCTTGCGCCGCCAGCGGCGGTCGGCCTCGGCGGTGCCCTCGCGTCCGCGCAGCCGTTCGATGATGGCGCGCACCTGGAGGAAGCGGGCCTCGGAGTCGTCCGCCTCGGCCCCGTCGCCGGTCTCGCCGCCGGTGACGCCCTCGGTGCAGGCGCGCAGCTCGCGCTGGAAGTCGCGGATGTCGGCATCGGTGGCCGGGTCGGCCAGCAGGGCGATGTAGCGCCCGGTATTGAAATCGATGCCGTGGAGGGAGCCGTTGATGGTCTCGATGCGCTCGCGGATGGATTCCCGCTGGCGGTGCAGGTGGGCCTGGAAGTTGGCCACCTCGCGGATGGTGTTCTCGTTGAGCAGCTCCTTGAAGCGCGCCTCGAAGCGCGGCAGGTCGTCCCCCTGGAGCTGCT
>CAZGJO010000031.1:0-7994 GCA_964525685.1 uncultured Ectothiorhodospiraceae bacterium
AACGGCACGGAGGGAACCTGACCATGCTCTTCTTCCATACCTGGGGCCGACGGCTCATCTACCCCTTCTGGCTGCTGGGCATGCTCTGGCGGCTGCTGCTGCGCAAGGGCGCGCGCGCCTGCGGCGCCGGGCGCATCGGGACGCCACCGGCCGGCGAGCCGCGCGGCCTCTGGTTCCATGTCGAGGACCCGGCGGCGGCGCAGACCGCCGCCCCGCTGGTGCACCAGCTCATGGAAGGGCGCCGGGAGGGGCGCATCACCTTCACCACCGGCGGCCCGGAGACCCTGGCCATGGTCCGGAGCCTGTTCGCCGACACCGAAGGGGTGGATGCCACCTGCGCGCCTCTCGACCTTCCCGGCCCGGCCCGCCGCTTCATCCGCCGACTGCGGCCGCGCCTGCTGGTCCTGGTGGAGAAGCCGACCCGGCCGAACCTGGTGCGCAAGGCGCGGCGGCAGGGGGTGCCGGTGCTGCTTCTGAACGCCGTTGGCCTGCCCCGGCGCGGGCGCTGCGAGCGCCGGATCCTGACGTGGCTGGACGGGGTCACGGCGGTGAACGACAAGGTCGCCCAGGCCTACCGTGCCGTGGTGCCCGATCCCGAGGGCGTGAGCGCCGGCGGTGACATCCGTTTCGACGCCCCGGCCCCCGGCGGGACCCATCACAAGCAGGCCGGCGAGCTGCGCGACGCCTGGGGCGACAAGCGCCCGGTCTGGCTCGCCATGGACGTGGAGCCGCAGGAGGCCGGAACCATCCGCGACACCTTCGCCAGCCTGCGCGGCAAGCACCCGAATCTGCTGCTGGTGCTGGTCCCGGCCGGCGCCGGCCAGAGCGCCGCCGCGCCCTACGAGGACCAGGGGTACAGGGTGGTCCGCCACGGCGGCGGCGATCAGGTGAAGCTCGATACCGACGTCTATGTCATCGACAGCGCGCGCGACCGGCCCTTGGCGTGCGTGCTCGCCGATGTTGCCTTCGTCGGCGGCACGCTGACCGGCAACGGCCACAACCCCGCGCCGGTGGCCGCCGCCGGACGCCCGGTGGTGACCGGCCCGAACCTGGGCAATGTCTCGGCCGTGGCCGTGGCCCTGCACTCGGTCAATGCCCTGCTGGTGGTGGGTGGACCCCGGTATCTGGCCGACGGCGTGGAAAAGCTGCTGGCCGATCGCGACAAGGCGGCCCAGCTCGGCGCCGCCGGGCAGAAGCTGGTGGTCCCGCACGCCGGGGCCACGCGCCAGGCCCTGGAGACGCTGGGCTGGCTCGCCCGCGAGTCCGACGACGAGTGACCCCCGGCTAGCCGTTCCCGGTTAGCCGTTCTCGGTGCCGCGCAGCAGCCGGCGGATGGCGTCGGCGGCCACGGTGAGCTGGGCCAGATCGCCGTGGCCGCCGCGCAGTTCGTCCAGTCGCCGGCGGTACTGCGCCAGTGGGGCCTCGTGGGTGGCCATCCATGTGGCGATGACGCCCTCGGCATCGCTCTGGGCCGGTGCGTCCGCCAGCGCCACCTGGGCGAGGATCCGGTGGAGGCGCGCGGCGTCGTCGCGGAGGGCGTTGCGCGCCATGCGATCCCAGAAACCCGCCGCCGGCAGGGCGCTGATCCGATCCCGCAGCCAGTCCAGCCCGAGCTGCTCCCCGAGTCTGAAATAGACGGTTGCTGCGGTGTGCGGGTGGACCTCCCGTATGGCGGCGATCTCGGCCAGATCCAGCGCGGGCAGCAGGAACGGCAGCCGGGCGATGCCGCTGGCCAGCGGTTCCGGCACGCCGGCCTCGGCCAGCTCGGCGGCCCGCCCGGTAATGGCATCGGCGGCGGCGGCGTCGGCCACGTTCTCCAGCATCCCGGCCAGGGTCTCCACCGCCGGCCGCAGGGCGCCGGCGGTGTTCGTGATGGGCAGACGGCGACTGCGGTTGCGCAGCAGCCAGAGGGTTGCGCGGCTGGCCAGCCGCCGCAGGTGGGTGAAGAGCTCGTACTGGCACGCCGTGGCCACCCGCCCGTCCAGTGCCGCCACCGCCCGCCACAGATCGGGCAGGTCGAAGATCCGCTGCGCCGCCAGGTAGGCGCGGGCGATGGCCGCGTAGTCGGCGCCGGTCTGCTCCGCGAGACGGAAGGCAAAACCCGCCCCCATGCGATTGACCACGGTATTGGTGATAACCGACGCGGCGATGGCCCGCCGCAGGCGGTGGCCGTCCTGGAGGTGGCCGAAGCGCTCATTGAGCTGTGCGGGGAAGTATTCGCTCACTTCCGCAGCCAGGTCGCTGTCGTCACAGAGATCGCCGGCCAGCAGGGCGTCGTAGAGTTCCATGCGGGCGGCCGACATCAGCACCGCCTGTTCCGGCGCGGTGAGCGGCTCATCGTCCCGGCGGCGGTCGGTCAGCTCCGCCTCGTCGGGGAACGCCCAGCCACGCCGATCCAGATAGCCGCCGCGCTCCAGCTGGCGGGCCAGTCGCGCGTGTTCATCCAGCCGTTCGTGGGCCGTGTAGCCGCCGAGGGCCAGCGCCAGGGTCTGTTCACGGCAGTCGTCGAGGACCTGCTCGGCGACGGTGTCGGTCATCTCCGCCAGCAGCGGATCGCGCTCGGCGGCCGGCAGGACACCGGTGTCCACGGCGTCCCGGAGCAGGATCTTGATGTTCACCTCGCGGTCGGAGCAGGAGACGCCGCCGGCGTTGTCGATGAAGTCGGCGAAGATGTGGCCGCCGCGCCGGGCGAAGGCGATGCGCGCCGCCTGGGTCAGCCCCAGGTTGCCGCCCTCGCCGATGACCCGGCAGCGCAGTGACTCGGCATCCACCCGCACGGCGTCCGTGGCGCGGTCGCCCACCGCGTCGTGGCTCTCGGCGGCGGCCTTGACGAAGGTCCCCACGGCGCCGTTGAAGAGCAGGTCCACCGGGGCGCGCAGCAGGGCGCGGACCACCGCGTCCGGCGGCAGCGCCTCCTCCTCGACCCCGAGCAGCTCGCGGACGCGGGGGTGCAGCGGGATGGACTTGGCGCTGCGAGGCCAGACCCCGCCGCCCTCGCTGATCAGCGCCGGATCGTAGTCGGCCCAGTCGCCGCGCTCGGCATGAAAGAGCCGTTCCCGCTCGCGGTAACCGGTCTCCGGATCGGGGTCGGGATCGATGAAGATCTCGCGGTGGCTGAAGGCGGCGACCAGCCGTACCCGGCGGGAGAGCAGCAGGCCGTTGCCGAACACGTCGCCGTTCATGGAGCCGATGCCCACTGCGGTGAACGTGTCCTGGTCCGGGTCGAGCGCCAGTGCGCGGAAGTGGCGCCGCACCGACTCCCACGCCCCGCGCGCGGTGATCCCCATGGCCTTGTGGTCGTAGCCGCTGGAGCCGCCGGAGGCGAAGGCGTCGTCGAGCCAGAAGTCGTACTCGGCGGCGATGGCGTTGGCGGTGTCGGAGAAGGCGGCGGTGCCCTTGTCCGCCGCCACCACCAGATAGGGGTCGTCGCCGTCGTGGCGGATGACTCCCGGCGGAGGCACGATCTCGGCGCCCGCCCGGTTGTCGGTGACATCCAGCAGGCCGCGGATGAAATCGCTGTAGGCGAGGCGTCCGCGCTCGCGGGGCTCCGTCTCGTCGGGGTGCGGGCGCCGGGCGACGAAGCCCCCCTTGGCCCCCACCGGCACGATGACGGCGTTCTTCACCATCTGCGTCTTCATCAGCCCGAGGACCTCGGTACGGTAGTCCTCCAGCCGGTCGGACCAGCGGATCCCGCCCCGGGCGATGTCGCCGCCGCGCAGGTGGACCCCCTCCACGTGCGGGGCGTGGACGAAGATCTCGTGGGCCGGACGCGGCTGCGGCAGCTCCGGCAGGCGCGACGGCGCGATCTTCAGGGCCAGCGTCGCGCGGTCGGCGCGGAAGAAGCTGGTGCGCTCCGTGGCGCGGATCAGGTCCAGGAAACGGCGCAGGATGCGATCGGTGTCGGCGTGTGCCACCGCCTCGAGGGCCTCTTCGATGGCCTGCCCCTCCGCCGCCTCCCGGTCGGCGCGGTCGGCGTCGTCCCCGGCCGGGTCGAAACGGGCGTGGAAGAGCGCCACCAGCCGCCGGGTGAGGGCCGCGTTCTCCGCCAGGACCCCCGCCACATAGGGGCGGCTGAAGGGGAGGCCGGTCAGGTGCAGGTAGCGATGGCAGGCGCGCAGCAGGCGGACGCCGCGCCCGTCGAGGCCGGCGTGCAGGATCAGGCGGTTGAGTTCGTCATCCTCCAGATGCCCGGCGCAGACCCCGAGGAAGGCCTCCCGGAAGGCCTCGATGACCGCCGCCGACTGCTCCCCCGTGGGTCCCTCGGCCAGCCCCAGATCCTGCAGCCAGACCGTGTCGCCGGTGGCGCCCCGCAGCCGGTACGAGCGCTGGCCGGCGACCCGCACCCCCATGTTCTCCAGCAGCGGCAGCAGATCGGAGAGCGGGAAGGGGGCCTCCGGGCGCAGCAGCCGCAGTCGCAGGGCCCCCGGCCGCGCCGGGTCCGGCAGGAGCGCGACCGGGAGGGGCTCGCCGGCGGCGAGTTGTTCCAGACGCTCGATGTCGCTGAGCGCCGCCTCCAGGCCCTGGTTCTCGCGGTAATCCAGCGGGAAGGCGCCCTGGTAGCGGCGGGCCAGCGGGAGCCCGCGTGCCTCCCCGAAGGCCTCGACCAGGGCGACCCGCAGCCGCTCGTCCCAGTCGCGGGCGAGCTCGGCGATGCGGCGCTCCAGCTCGCGGGGATCGTGGTCCGGGATGCCGTCGTCGGTGTGCAGCAGCAGATGGACCCGGGCCAGCTCCGAGTCATCGAGCCAGACCCGGGTGTCGACGTCGCTGGCGGCGAAGGCCTCGTACAGCAGCGTCTGGATGGCCAGCCGCAGCCGGGTGTTGAAGCCCTCGCGCGGCAGATAGATCAGCGCGGTCATGAAGCGGCCGAAGGGGTCCGGGCGCAACAGCAGGCGCACCCGCTGGCGCTCCTGGAGCTGGACCACGGCGCGTGTCGTTGCCAGCAGGGAGGCCGCGTCGGCCTGGATGAGCTCATCCCGGGGCAGCGTCTCGAGGACATTGTGGAAGGCCTTGCCGGTGTGGCTGTGCGCCGGCACCCCGGCCTGGGCCATGACCTCGGCCATCTTGCGGCGCAGGATCGGCACGCGGTGGGGCCGCTCGTGGTGGGCATTGGAAGTGTAGAGACCGACGAAGCGCCACTCCCCGACGACCCGGCCGTTCCCGTCGAAGCGGCGCACACCGACGTGGTCGAGGTAGTCGGGCCGATGGACCCGGGAGCGGTGACGGCTCTTGGTCAGCAGCAGCGGCTCGGACAGGGTGGCCAGGGCGCGCTGGGCCGGGGACAGGCCTTCGAAAGTGGTGGAGGAGCGGTCGCTGTCCGGGCCGCGCAGCAGCCCGAGGCCACTGCCGCCCTCGGCGATCAGCCGCAGGCGCTGGTCGGCGTCCGTCTCGAGCCGGTAGCGGCGGAAACCGAGGAAGGTGAAATGGTCGTCGTCCAGCCAGTGCAGGAACTCGGCGGCCTCATCCCGCCGTTCCGGTTCCACCGGGGCGGCCGCGGTGGCCTCGGCGGCCTGCTGGACGGCCTGGCGCATGGCCGGCCAGTCCGTCACGGCGGCGGCCACCTCGTCCAGGGTGGCTTCGAGCTCGGTACGCAGGGCGGCGCGGTGGTCGTCCTCGAGCAGCCGGTCGACCTCCAGCCGCAGGACCGCCTCCGGCTCGCCCACGCCGATGGCCAGGACCCGGCCGGCGCCGTCGCGGCGGACCCGGACGAGCGGATGGACCACCCAGTGGACCACCAGACCGACACGGTTCACCGCCATGCGCAGGGAATCGATGAGGAAGGGGCTGTCGGCCTGGACCAGATGGATCACGGTATGCGGACTGCGCCAGCCATCGCGCTCCGGATCCGGATCGTGAAGGTGCAGGGTGCGTTCCCCGGAGAGGCGGGGCTGGTGGAGCAGGCGCCACTGATCGCGGGCGGCGGCGATGAGGTCGGCGCTATCGCGTGCCTCGAGGTCCTCGGGGGCGCTGTCGCGGTAGCAGGCGCGGACGAAGTCGACGAACCCGTCACCCGCCGTGCCGTGGGCGTCGGCCGCCGCCCGTACCAGGGTCTCCAGATGATCCGCGGTGGTGCCCCTGTCGACGTCCATGGTGTGTTACCCCTTCGCTGCGCGTGGTTGCAACCGACCCTACCGCCGGGTGGGGGTGGAGGCAAGCGGCCGCGCACGGTCAGTTCAGCCGGCTTTCGAGTTGACGGATCAGGCTCTCGAGTTCCTCCCGTGTGTCGGGACTGTCCAGTCGCTCCATAACGAAGCGCGCCGTGCGGGTGACCACCCCCCAGCGCGGGCGCCGGGGGAGGGTGTCGATGTTCAGGTAGCGGTCGAGGGTGCGGGTCTTGCGTACCGAACCGTCCATGGTCACGGTCCAGAGGCCGCTCTGTTCAGCCAGATCGGCCCGGCTGAGGCCGGTATGCAGCTCCCAGAGGCGCACGGTGCGAGCGAGCAGTTCCACGAGCAGGGCGCGGATATCCACTTCACCTTCGGCGGCCCCCTGGTGCGCCTTCAGGGCCCAGCGCATCTGCTCGTTCTCGCGTACCCGTAGCTGTGCCGCCACCCGCGCCAGCAGTTCCTGGCGGGAGCTCGGCTTCGGGAGGTAGTCGTTGGCGCCGGCCTCGAGCCCGGCCACGGTGTCCTCCGGGCGGGTGCGGGCGGTCACCAGCAGGATCGGCAGAGTGGTGGGATCGAACTGCTCCCGCAGCCGGTGGCAGACCTCCAGACCACTCATGTCCGGCATCATCACGTCCAGCAGGACCAGATCCGGAGCGCGCTCTTGGACTCGGGTCAGCGCTTCGGTACCGGTGGACGCACGGCGGGTGGCGTACCCGGCCGATGCCAGTTGCTGCGCCAGCACCTCGGCTGCAGTGTCGCTGTCGTCCACCACCAGCAGGTCGGGGGCGTCCTCCGGCACGGCCGGTGGTGGGACGGAAGCCATCTCCGAGGCTTTGTTCAGCTCCCGGGGATCGTCCAGGGGAGACGCTTCTTCGGCCACTGGCGCGCCGTCGGCCACAGCGAGGGTGAACTCGACCCGGGCGCCGTGCCCCGGTTCGCTCGCCAGCATCAGCTGACTGCCGTGCCGCTCCAGGATCCGGCGACTGATGGCCAGGCCCAGGCCGACCCCGCCGCGTCCCGCCTGGCCGGCTTCGCTACCCTGCTCGTAAGGGTCGAGCAGACGTTCGAACTCGGCCGGGTCGATGCCGATGCCGTTGTCCGCCACCCGCACCGTCACCCGGTCGCCGTCGCGTGCGGCGCTGACCACGATGGTCCCTTTGTCGGTGAAGCGAATGGCGTTGCCTACCAGGTTGAACAGGACCTGGTGGAGGCGATCAGGGTCGGCCAGCACCGGGGGCAGTGGCTCCGCCAGTTCGGCGTGCAGGGCCACCGGGCGCTGGCCGATGAGGGGGCGGGAGGTGGCCAGGACGGTGTGGATCTGCTCCTCGAGCCGGATGGGTCGCGGGTCGATGGCGAGATCGTCGTGGCGCAGGCGGGTAAAGGCGAGGATGTCGTCGACCAGCCGTGCCAGTCGGTGACCGCTGCGGGCGATGAGGTCGAGGCCGTAAGCCAGGCGGTCGTTGTCCCGGGGCAGCGACTCCGCCATGCCGATCATGGCGTGCAGCGGCGTGCGCAGCTCGTGGGAAGTGTTGGCCAGAAAGTCGTCCTTGAGCTGGTTGGCGCGGCGCAGTTCGGCCTCCAGCTGGCGGCTGCGCTCGAAGGCGCGGACGTAGCGACGCGCCAGGGTCAGGCTGTGCAGGACCACCGCCGCCAGTATTCCGGCACTGGCCACCGGCTGGCGGACACCGGCCTCATTGATCAGGTAGACCTGGAGCAGGGCGGTGGTGGCCACCAGCAGGGTGCCCAGCAGGATCGGCCCGGCATCCTCCTCCCCTTGCCGCCAGGCACGGGCGACTCCGAACAGGGCCGAGAGAAGGAACAGTGCCAGCAGGTAGAACAGCCAGCCGATGATCTGACTGCGCAGCAGCTCCGGTGTCAGCACGATGATCA
>CAZGJO010000031.1:8094-14317 GCA_964525685.1 uncultured Ectothiorhodospiraceae bacterium
TTCAAGCGTGATCGGCTCATCGGCTACCGCTGCGGGGTCCTCGTCGGCGTAGAGCGTTCCGCACAGGAGCGCGAGCCCGAGCTGCAGGCATGCCAGGACATAACGGCGGAAGGGGTTCATGGCGGGGATGCTAGCACGTTCGCGGCGGCGACCATCCCAATCGGGATCAATAAACATGGAGACAAGAAAAAACCTTTTTTACAGATAGTTGCCTGTTGTTCCTTATTGTTCCTTGGCTTCGGTGGTCGGCGTGGTCAATGATTTTCCACACGCTTCAGCGGGGGACTGTGTTAACGGCGTTTCCCTCGCCCCGCTGGTCAATTAACGGACAACTAACGCTCTCCGGGTAAGGTCTTTCACGCCCATGACGGAAAGCCCCGTCCCGCCGCAGATTCAGGAGGAGAACATGAAGATGGAACAGAGCATGAACCTTGAGCAGGAACTGCCCACCGAGGTGCTGCCCACGACCCGGGCACCGAACCTGGAAGGGTGTGTGGACCGGACCCTGGCCGAGTACTTCCGGGCCCTGGGGGATGAGCAGCCGTCCGACCTCTATCGGCGGGTGCTCGATGAGATCGAGCCGCCGCTGCTCGACCGCGTGATGGTCCACACCCGGGGCAATCAGAGCCGCGCCGCCGAGATCCTCGGCATCAGTCGGGGTACCCTGCGGACCAGGTTGAAGCGCCACGGCATGGCCTGAACCCGGAACCGCGAGGGCAGGCAGAACAGTTCTGCAACTCCAGCGGAGGAGGCAAGGTCCCCGTTGGGCTGCAATTTGCAGCCTGGCTGCATTTTGGGGAAAATAGTGGGCCTATTTCCCGGCCCGGTACCCAATGTCCACAACCCCCACCCTGATGATCGTCGAAGACGATGACCTGCTGGCCACGGCCTACGCCGAATTTCTGAGTCAGGCGGGTTGTTCCGTCGAGATTGCCGGCAGTGGTGGCGAAGCCTTGGCGCACCATCGCCACAGTTCAGTGGACATCCTGCTGCTCGACCTGGGCCTGCCCGACATGCATGGCCTCGACCTGCTCAGCCGGATACGGGAGGCCGGCGGCAATCCCGAGGTCATCATCATCACCGGTGAAGACAAGGCCGACTCCGCCATGGAGGCGGTGCGTCTCGGTGCCTACGACTATATGGTCAAACCGGTCGATCGCACCCGACTGGAACTCACGGTGGGCCATCTGTTGGAGCGCTTGCAGCTGGAGCGCAGGCTGGATCGGCTGGCGGCGACCGAACGCGAAGAGTTCGAGGGCCTTGTCGGGGCATCCTCGGCCATGCAGGTGGTTTACCGCATCATCGAGAACGTTGCGGGCAGCGATGCCACGGTCTTCGTGACCGGTGAGAGCGGCACCGGCAAGGAGTTGTGTGCCGAAGCAATCCATTGTCGAAGCACGCGATCGGCAGGCCGACTGATTACCCTGAACTGTGCCGCCATCCCTCAGGATCTGCTCGAGAGTGAAGTCTTCGGACACGTCCGTGGTGCATTTACCGGTGCGGTCAGTGCACGTGTCGGGGCGGCGGCCCAGGCCGATGGCGGGACGCTGTTCCTGGACGAGATCTGCGAAATGCCGCTGGAATTGCAGAGCAAACTGCTGCGCTTCATCCAGACTCGGCGCTTCCAGCGGGTCGGTGGCAGCAAGGAAGAGTCGTCGGATGTGCGCTTTGTCTGCGCCACCAATCGTGACCCGTGGGCCGAGGTCGAGGCCGGCCGTTTCCGTGATGACCTCTACTACCGTCTGTTTGTGGTGCCGCTGCGGTTGCCGCCACTGCGTGAGCGGGATGATGACGTGCTGCGGCTGGCGGACCATTTCCTGCGGCGCTATGCCGTCGAGGAGGGCAAGCACTTTGACGGCTTCTCACGCGATGCCCGAACCTTGTTGCTTGAACACCCGCTCCCCGGCAATGTGCGTCACTTGCAGAACCTGATCCGCCGAGTCGTGGTGCTGTATCCGGGGGGCGAGGTGACGGCGGAAAGGTTGAGTCTCCACTCCGACTGGAACGACCCCGGTTCGGTCGCTTCGTTCCCGGCGGCGAAGGCGAGCCCGCCACCTGAAACCATCCTCCCCGCATCCGGTGACGCAACGGCCATCCGCCCACTTGAGGAGGTGGAGCGCGAGGTCATTGAGCACGCCCTCCGGGTGTGCGATGGCCACGTCGGCGAGGCGGCCCGCCACCTCGGTATCAGCGATTCGACGATCTACCGCAAGAGGGCTCATTGGCAGCAGGGGTGAACGAGAGTTCCGCCTGGCGTGAAGCTTGCAAAGAGACTCTGTTGGTTCCAGTGGTGGAGCCGGTTTTCCGTACACAGAGGAGTCGGACATGCGCGCCAGGGCTGCAGCCGTCGAGGTCCATGCGCCCCTGAACCCCCGGGGCCTGATACCTCTGGTACTGATCGCCCTGCTGATCCTTGGGCCAGTGGTCTTTGCAGTGTGGCAGGAGCATCGCCACGCCATCGACAGGGCTGAACTGAAGGTCGAACAACTGACTCGAATGCTGGCCCTTGAGGTCGACGACCTCTTCAGCGATATCGATGAATTGCAACAGGCCCTGGCGCGGCTGTTGCCCACGCCGGATGAGGAACTCGTCAGCGATCCCGCAGTGGAAGACTGGCTGCGGGCCTTTGCCGACAGCATCACCGGTCTCGACGGACTGAACATCTTCGATGCCGCCGGTGAGCTGCGTCACTCCTCGTTCGCTGGACTGGAATCCCTGAGCATCACCGACCTCTGGCACTTCCAGATCCTCCGGGAGGAGCCGGAGCGGGAGGTCGTCTTCACGGAATTGCTGACCGCGCGCAGCACCGGCAGGCCGTCATTGCTGCAGTTGCGCGCCCTGCGTGATGAGCGTGGGCGGTTTGTCGGCGTGGTAACCGCCGTCATCGGCCTGGAGCGGCTCAGCGACCTGCTGCTTGTAGCCAATGTCGACCCCAGCGGGGTGGCGTTGTTGCGCCGTAGTGACACCTCGTCGCTGATTGCCCGCTATCCTCGCTACAGCGAGGCCGATTTCAACAGGCCCTTGCCCCGGGACAACCCCATTCGCGAACGGTTGCTGTCCGGTGAACATGCGGGTGCGTTGCGCTATACGGCCAGCACCGATGGCGTAAAACGCGTCGGCAGCTTTCAGACCATCGAGGACTACCCCTTTTACGTCCAGGTAGCCGTCTCCGAAGAATACGCCCTGGCCGGTTGGTGGCGCCGGGTCGGGCTGCTGAGCGGACTGGCCACCCTGTTGATGGCGGGATCTCTGCTGTTCCTTGGGCGCTTGCAGCGGGCCCAGCAGCGGGCGGAGGCGAATGCCCGCGCCCTGGCCGATAGCGAGCGCCATGCCCGGGCGCTGATCCGGGCGCTGCCCGATACCCTGTTCCGGATCGATGCCGACGGCACCTTTCTCGACTGTGAAGTCGGCGGCGAGGCCCATCTCCTGATGTCTCCTGAGGCGTTTCTCGGGAAGACCCTGCATTCCCTGTTCCCGATCGAACTGGCGGACGGGGCACTGGCGGCCATCCGCGAGGCGCTTTCCAGTGGCGAAGTCGCCCGGTACGAGTACAGCACCCATACCCTGGGACGACCGGGGCATTTCGAGGCTCGCGTAGTGCCGCTGGCGGAGCGCCAAGTACTGATGATCGTCCGCGATGTCAGTGAACGCCACGCCCTCGAGGTGGAGCAGGCCGCCGCCTACCGCTTCCGGGAGATGCTCCTGGCGAGTTTGGGCGAGGGGGTCTTCGGCATCGACACCGAGGGCCGCTACACCTTCCTCAACCCCATGGCCTGTCGGCTGCTCGGCTTCAGCGACGAGGCACCGGCGCTGGGGCTGGACTCCCACGAGAGCTCGCACCACACCCACCCGGATGGTTCCCATTACCCTGCGGATGAATGTCCCATCTACGGCGTCCTGCATTCGGGGGTGGCGATCGAGGCGTGGGAGGATACCTTCTGGAGCCGCGATGGGCAGTCCTTCCCGGTGCTGGTCTACGCCGCGCCGGTCCATGATAACGACGGTGGGATCGCGGGGGCGGTGGTCTCGTTCCAGGATATCTCCCAGCGCAGGGCAAGCGAGGAGGAGCTGCGCCGCTCCAACGCCGAGCTGGAACAGTTCGCCTACGCCATCTCCCACGACATGCGCCAGCCGCTACGGATGGTCAACAGCTATCTGCAGCTGCTTGAGCGCAGCCTCGGCGCGTCCCTGGACGATGATCAGCGCCGTTTCTTCGGATATGCCACCGACGGCGCGCGACGCATGGATGCCATGATCATCGGCCTGCTGGAGTATTCCCGGGTCGGTCGCAAGACGGAACCCATGGCACCGCTGGATACCAGCGAGGCCCTGGATATTGCCCTGGCCTTCCTGCGCCCCGCCGTGGAAGAGAGTGGTGGCGAAGTCGATATCGAGGGCGAGTGGCCGGAGCTGTTGGCGAGCCGAGACGAGATGGTCCGCCTGTTCCAGAACCTTGTGGGCAACGCACTGAAGTACGTCCCCGCCGATACGCGTCCGGCGATCACGGTCACCTCGCGGACCACACCGAATGACTGGCTGGTACGAATCGCCGACAACGGCGTTGGCGTCGATCCGCTCCAGAAGGACCGTTTATTTCAGGTCTTTTCGCGCCTGCATACCCGTGAGCAGTACGAGGGCAGCGGCATCGGCCTTGCACTCTGCCGGCGGATCGTCGAACACCACGAAGGTAGCATCGGCGTTGAATCCGAGGGTCCGGGATGTGGCAGCACTTTCTGGTTCCGCATCCCCCGCCTGCAACAGGGAGAAAAGGAGAATGTTTGAGGAAGAGCTGAAGGGAGCCGAGTCAGGATGAGACAGCCAATCACCAATACCCTCTCCACCGAATCCATCCGCGTGCTGCTGGTGGAGGACGATCCCGGCGACGCCGAACTGGTGGAGTACGGCCTGCGCATGTTCACTCGACCAGCCTTCGAGGTGTGCTGGGTCCAGTCGCTGGCGGCCATCTCCGAACTTGCCGACAGCGATGGTTTCGATGTGGTCCTGCTCGACCTTTCGCTGCCCGACTCCAACGGGCTGGCGACGGTGGAGGCGGTACGCCTTCGGTTGGGCGGGGTCCCGATTATCGTCCTGACCGGCCAGGATGATGACGATCTAGCCCTCGCCGCACTGGAGGCCGGTGCCCAGGACTACCTGGTCAAGGGCGACGTCGATACCCGCGCCTTGACTCGTGCCATCCGCTACGCCATCAGCCGCGTCGGCATGGAACACCAGCTCGTCCAGACGGAGGTCGGCCTGGCCGACGCCCTGGCCCAGGAGTCGCGTAGCCGCGAGCGGCTGGCGCTGGCCACTGAGTCGGCCGGGCTCGGCATGGCCAGTGGTCGTTTGGAGTGGGACGAGGGCATGTTTCGCCTCTTTGGTACCGACCCCGCCGACTTCGGCCACGCCATCGAGGACTGGCTGGCGGTCCAGTTGCCGGAGACCCGGAAGTCGCTGGCCGAAGAGTTCCAGGCCGCTGTGGCCTCCGGTCAGCACCATTTCGAGAACATGAACAGCATCCGCCGGGCCGATAACGGAGAGCTTCGTACCATTCAGGGTTCGGCGCGGATCATCCGTGATACGGCGGGTCTGGCCGTGCGCGTTATCGGGATCGCACGCGACATCACCGAGGAGAAGGCTGCCGCGGCCTACGCCGAGGCGCTCGAAGTGGAGACCCGCAAGCACCGGGCCGCTATCGATGCCATCGCCTATACCATTGCCGCCGAGGACGATGCGCAGGCCATCCTTGCGGCGACCTGCCAGAACCTCGGCGAGGCTCTGGGGGCGGACCGGGCGCTGGTCTACGATATCGATTTCGACCAGCAGCTGATCATCGGTCAGCAGGAATGGCTGACTCCCGCCCGGCCAGATATCACGCCGTCCATCGGCATCTATCCGCTGGCGGTGTTTGGCGACGGGGTTCGCCATATGCGGACACAGCGGACCTGGTTGACCAGCCATGAGGACGCCATCCACCCGGCCCTGAGCGAGGACGGAGCGGCCGCGATCCTGCACGAGCAGATGGGCATCGGGACGTTGCTCTGGTTCCCCTTCACCTTCCGCGAGGGGGGCTACCATCTGATCGTCCTCAACTGGCTGGATCGCCGACCCGAACCGGATGAGCGGCAACTGGGCTTCCTCGCCTCTGCGGCCGGCCTGGTGGAGCTGGCCCAGAACAAGGTCCGCATGCTGGAACAGCAACATCACGTCCAGAAGCAGTACGAGC
>CAZGJO010000032.1:0-14064 GCA_964525685.1 uncultured Ectothiorhodospiraceae bacterium
GCTCAACTGCGCCATCTGCTCGTTGAGTTCCGTCATCGGCAGCGGCTCTTCCAGATCGGCCGCAGGGTCGCCGTCGGGGGCGCGCAGCGTGTCGATCAGGGCCGTGCCCTCCTCTTCGCCATAGGAGACGTCCAGGGAGATGGCGTCGTTGGCCTGCTCCATGAGCTCACGCACGGTGCGCGGGTCCTCGTCGAGCTCGGCGGCCACCTGTTCCGGCGTGGCGGCCTGGTTGAGCTCCTGCCCGAGCCGGCGGGCGGTGGACTGATAGCGGTTCAGCGCCTTGGCCACGTGGATGGGGAACCGGACACTGCGCCCCTGGTTCATGATGCCGCGCTCGATGGCCTGGCGGATCCACCAGGTCCCGTAGGTGGAGAAGCGGAACCCCTTCTCCGGATCGAACTTCTCCACCGCGCGGATGAGACCCAGATTGCCCTCTTCGACCAGATCCATCACCGCCAGGCCGCGCTGGCTGTAGCGCATGGCGATCTTCACCACCAGCCGCAGATTGCACTCCACCAGGCGCTGGCGGGCCCACTGGTCGCCGGCCTGAACCCGGCGGGCCAGCGCCTTCTCCTCGTCGGCGGTGAGCAGCGGATAACGGCCGATCTCCCGGAAGTAGAGCGACTGGGCGTCGAAGTCGCCGGTGACCTCTTCGGTCTCCCGGACGGGCTCGCCGATGGGGCGGGGGTCGGCGGGGAAGGTGGTGCTGGCTTGTTCCAGGCCCATGGTGGCCTCCTGCTGGTCTTGGGTGCGTTGTACGACCTTCTACACAATGTATAGATTATCGTGCGCTGCAGTCAACAAAACTTGTACAAGCATTCGCAGGTTTTACGATTGTTACGCCTTGCCTTCGGGTGTCAGCGTGAAAATCTTGTACAAGGAGAAGAGGTGCAGGGGCCGTGGGCGTGGATGGCGGACGGGCCTTCTGGCCTCGCGGGGAGGGGTTGATTACCATGGCGGCAGTCGATACGGGGGAGAGCGATGCCGGAACATGCGACCTATGGCGCGGCCTTTCTGGTCGGCCTGATGGGCGGGGTCCACTGTGTCGGGATGTGCGGGGGCATCGTCGGCGCCCTGACGCTCGGGCTGCCCGAGGAGGTGCGCAACCGTCTCGGTCGCATCATGCCCTACCTGCTGGCCTACAACCTGGGCCGGATCCTGAGCTATACCCTCGCGGGTGCCCTGATGGGCGGCGTCGGTCTGCTGGCGGCGCACCTCTCCGGGGTGCGCGAGGCGCAAGGGGTGTTGCAGCTGCTGGCCGGGCTGTTCATGGTCGCGCTGGGGCTCTACCTGGCCGGCTGGTGGCAGGGCCTCAGCCACCTGGAGCGGGCCGGCGGCCATCTATGGCGGCGGATCGAGCCCCTGGGGCGCCGCATGATGCCGGTGCGCACTCCGCTGCAGGCTCTGGGTCTCGGGCTGGTCTGGGGCTGGTTGCCGTGCGGGCTGGTCTACAGCGTGCTGGTCTGGGCCATCGCCGCCGGCAGCATGACGCAGGGCGCCCTGCTGATGGCGAGCTTCGGCCTGGGGACAGTGCCGATGGTGCTGGGGCTCGGCGCCTTTGCCGCGACGCTGGCGACCCAGATCCGGCGTCCGGTGTGGCGGATCACGGCGGGTATCATGGTCATCCTGTTCGGGGTGGCGACGCTGATCCAGGCCCTGCTGGGGCTGTCGCCGGGCGCGACCGTGTGACTGCGTGCGGCGGCGGGAGCCGACAGGGCGCGAGGTGGCCCGGGGCTCGGTCCCCGGGGGACGCCGTGAATACGTCCCTGTAGGCTCGACGGCCGCATCCCTGCGGCCGACGCCCCCGGGTCCCGACCCCGGGCCACCCCGCGCCCCGTCGGCTCCCGCCGCCGCACGCAGTCACACGAGGGGTCAGTCGACGAAGAACTGCCGCTGGAACGAGACGTCGTACTCGCGCCGTTCACCGTCCGGACTGACCTGGACCTCGAAGGTCAGAACCTCCTCGTCCCGCACCCTCACGGTGTCGATGTAGTAGACGGCGTCGTCGTCCTGGAACTCCCGCAGGCCGAGACGCTGCACCTGGCCGGTGGGGCTGCTCGCCTGACCGGACACGCGGGCGGTGACCGACTCGCCGCTGACGGCATCCTCGCCCCGGGTCACGGAGATGGTCACCAGCGCGCGGCTGGCACTGCGCTGGATGCCGTAGGCCTCGGCCACGGTCGGTTCCAGCTTGTCGGTGGTGATCGCGTTGTAGTGGATGGTGTAGTCACCGGCCTGCTCGAGGAAGTCGGCCTGTGCGGTCAGCGGCAGGAGCAGGACGGCCAGACCGATGAGCCAGTTGCGGGGGGTGGTATCGAAGGTCTTCATGGCGGCTCTCCTTCTGATTTGGTATGCGCCTGATCGAAATCTAGCCGAAAACCGAGCGCTTTTCTATGGTATTGCCGCCACGTTCAGTCGTTCGGGCGCTGGCGGAAACGATAGAGGGCGATCTCGCCGAGCATGTTGGGCCACTTCCGGATCAGGGGGTTGGTGCGGTGGGCCGAGTTCACGGCGGTCATCTCCAGGATCTCGATGTCGAGATCGGCGCAGAGGGACTCGAAGTCGCGCAGCGAACAGAGGTGGATGTTCGGCGTGTTGTACCACTCGCCGGGGGCGGCGGTGGCGGTGGAGACCGGCATGCGGCCGTGGACGGCGAGGTGCAGCCGGTGCTGCCAGTAGCCCATGTTGGGGAAGGTGACGATGCCCTCGCGGCCGACGCGCATCATCTCCAGCAGCAGGCGGTCCGGGTAGCGGACCGCCTGCAGGGTCTGGGAGAGGACCACGTAGTCGAAGGAGCCGGCATCGAAGTCGGAGAGGCCGCCGTCCAGGTCGCTCTGGATCACCGACAGCCCCTTGGTGATGCACTGGACCACGTTGCCGTCGTCGATCTCGATGCCGTAGCCCTCGGCGGAGCGGCGCTCGCGCAGGTACTCCAGCAGGGTGCCGTCGCCGCAGCCGAGGTCCAGGATCCGGGCGCCGCGCTTCATCCAGCGGCCGATGGTGACCAGGTCGGGGCGCCGGGCCAGATCCGTGCTCATGCCGCACCTCCGCTGGTGGTTACGCGGTCCATGTAGGCGTGGAAGACGGCCATGTACTGCGGGATCGGCATCAGGAAGGCGTCATGGCCGTGGTGCGCCTCGACCTCGGCGTAGGCCACCGGCTTGTCGTTGTCCAGCAGCGCCTTGACGATCTCCCGCGAGCGCTCCGGGGCGAAGCGCCAGTCACTGGTGAACGAGACCACCAGCGACTGGGCCTGAACCCCGGCCAGCGCGGCGGCCAGGTTGTCATCGAATTCCGCCGCCGGGTCGAAGTAGTCCAGCGCTCGGGTCATCAGCAGATAGGTGTTGGCGTCGAAGCGCTCCACGAAGGACTGCCCCTGGTAGCGCAGATAGGATTCCACCTGGAAGTCGACGTCGTAGCCGAAGTTGATCTGATCCTGGCGCAGTTCGCGGCCGAACTTGGCGCGCATCGCCTCGTCCGAGAGGTAGGTGATGTGGCCGAGCATGCGCGCCAGCATCAGACCGTGGCGCGGCACCGTGTCGTGGGCCAGATAGTGGCCGTCGTGGAATTCCGGGTCCGACATGATCGCCTGGCGCGCCACCTCGTTGAAGGCGATATTCTGCGCCGACAGTCGCGGCGCGGCGGCAATGATCACCGCGTGGCGCAGGCGCTCCGGGTAGTCCATGGCCCACTGCACCACCTGCATACCGCCGAGGCTGCCACCGACCACCGCCGCCCACTGGTCGATGCCGAGGGCGTCGGCCAGCCGGGCATGGCTGTTCACCCAGTCGCGCACGGTGACGATGGGAAAGTCGGGGCCCCAGTAGTGGCCGGTCTCCGGGTTGATGGTGTTGGGGCCGGAACTCCCCTTGCAACTGCCGAGGTTGTTCACGCTGACCACGAAGAAGCGGTTGGTGTCCAGCGGCTTGCCCGGGCCGATGCAGGCCTCCCACCAGCCCGGCTTGCGGTCGCTCATGGAGTGGTAGCCGGCGGCGTGGTGGTCGCCGGAGAGGGCGTGGCAGACCAGGATGGCGTTGTCCCGTGCCGCGTTCAGCTCGCCATAGGTCTCGTACACCAGCCGATAGGACGGCAGCGTGCGGCCACAATCCAGCTCGAGGGGCTGGTCGAAATCCAGCGACTGGGGCGTTACCAGGCCGACGGAATCGGCCGGTATGGACTCCGGCATGAAACGGGAAACCTCACGGGGCCAGTGGGCCGTTCAGTCTAAACAGCCCCTTCGGGCAACGCAACGCCGCTCCCTTCCTGCTGGCGCAGCACCTTGGCGTAGGCCTCGAGCAGGGTGGTGTGGGCACGGCTCGGGGCCGCCGGGTCGAGAGGGTCCAGGCGGGGGAACAGCGCCTCACCCCGGGCCTGGCGCTCGGCGGCGGCGACCCGGTTCGCGCCGAACCAGGCCGTCAGGGCCGGGCGGTGTTCGTCCACCGAGAGCCCGGCAACGCGCAGCGCCAGGACGGCATCGAGCGCCGACAGGGCCCGGCGCTCGTCGTCGTTGAGGTTGCCGGAGGCGAGGACCGACGGCAGGCGCATGGCCGCCTCCTCCTCGTCACCGAGGGCAAGCAGCAGCCAGACCTTCAGTTCGCCGATGCGCAACCGGCTCCAGGCGGTATCGGGATCACCGGCGATACCGGCCCACTCGAAGACGCGCAGCTGTTCGTTGAGCTGGTGTTCCTCCAGGATCTCGTAGAGCGCCTGCCAGCCCGCCGGCCCGGCCCCGGGCAGGTCGAACAGGACAGGGCGCACCGGCAGGGCGCTGTTGTTGTTGTCCCAGATCAGTTCGTCGGCCTCGTAGATGTCGGAAAAGCCGGGGACCAGGATGCGACAGGCGTAGGCGCCGAGATCGGTGTGCTCGGCGATGTAGACCTCGTGGCCCTCGTCGTGCAGGGCGGCGATCAGGGCCGCGCGCGCGGGGCCGTTCTCCACCGGCCAGGGGTTCTCCCGCTCCCAGTCGTGGAACGGGTGGTCCGGGGTTTCGCCCAGCAGCGCCCAGTGGACGTAGCCGCTGGAGTCGATGAAGTGCAGCTCCATGTTGTGCGGATCGGCGACCATCCCGGCCTCGGTGGTCGGCGGCGGGAAACCGGCCAGTTCATCCAGGGCGCGCCCCTGCAGCAGTTCGGTGAGGGCGCGCTCCAGCGCCACGCCGAAGTCGGGGTGGGCGCCGAAGGAGGCGTAGACCCCGCCGTCCGGGTGCTGGAGCAGCACGCACATGACCGGGTAGCGACCGCCCAGGGAGGCATCCAGGGCGCGCACGTGGAAGCCGTGCGCGGTCAGGGCGTCGAGTCCCTCCCGGATGGCGGGGTGGCGGGCCAGGACCGCGTCCGGCACCCGCGGCAGGGTGATCCCCTCGACGATGATGCGGTGCTTGATGGCGCGTTCGAAGATCTCCGCCAGACCCTGGACCTGCGCCTCGTCCCGCGTGTTGCCGGCGCTCATGCCGTTGGAGACGAACAGGTTGGCGATGAGGTTCACCGGGACCCGGACCGTTTCGCCGTCGCTCTGACGGACGTAGGGCAGGGCGCAGAGCCCCTGCTCGGTGCCGCCGCCGTTGAGATCGCAGAGGTCCGCCGGCACCAGCCCGCTGCCGTCGATGTAGCGGCGGTGCCAGTTGGCGTCCAGCAGCCCCTCGGGCCAGGCGTCTTCCGCGGCGGGGAACCAGGTCTCGTCGGGGTGATGGATGAAGCCGAAGGTCTGCTGCACCGGATCGAGCATGAAGTCGGCCCAGAGGTAGCGCGTGGCAAGGCGCTCGATCAGCTCGCCGTAGGCGCTGGCCAGCGCCGCCTCGCGACAGCCGCCCTTGCCGTTGGCGAAGACCCGGGGACAGTCGCGGTCGCGGATGTGCACGGACCAGATGTGCGGCGCCGGGTTGAGCCAGCGCGCCTCCTCGATGTGGAAGCCGAGGTCGCGCACCCGACGGTGGAGCGCGGCGATGGTGTCCTCGAGGGCGCGTTCCTTGCCGGGAATGAGAGTGTGTGACATGTGGGGGCCGGAACCTCGCTGAACGGTGGGAGGGGATGCTAGCACACGCGGCAGGCCGCCGTGTGTGCTTGACCTGCCTTGGAAAAATGTCGATCATTTGCGGCTTGTATTTTTCCCGGGTGGCTCGCGCCGAGACAGTGGTGGCGCAAAAAAGACGCCCGAAATCAAATTGCTAGCATTGAGGGGGCGCCTTGATGGATAACGCCGAAAAGAAACGGGTGCTGCGGGAGATGCTCTACTCCCGGCGCTTCGAGGAGCGCTGCTACGAAGCCTACGTGGAGCGCAAGATCGGTGGCTTCCTCCACCTCTATCCCGGTCAGGAAGCCTGTGCCCACGGGGTCATGGAAGCGGCGAAGCCGGGCCATGACTACGTCATCACCGGCTACCGGGATCACGTCCACGCCCTGCTCGCCGGTTCCGATCCGAAGGCCGTGATGGCGGAGCTCTTCGGCAAGGAGACCGGTTCCAGCAAGGGGCGCGGCGGCTCCATGCACATCTTCGATACCGAACACCGTTTCATGGGCGGCTACGCGCTGGTCGGCGGGCCCTTCCCGCTGGCCGCCGGCATGGCCAAGGGCATCAAGCTGCGCGGCGGCGACGAGATCGCCATCTGCTTCCTCGGCGACGCCGCCAACAACCAGGGCACCTTCCACGAGACCATGAACATGGCCGCCCTGTGGGAGCTGCCGGTGCTGTTCGTCTGCGAGAACAACCTCTACGGCATCGGCACCCGCATCGACCGCTCCACCGCCGTGACCGACCAGTACAAGCGCGTCTGCGGCTACGGCATCGAGGCGAACCAGGTGGACGGCCAGGACGTCGAGACGGTCCACGAGGCGGCCACCCGCGCCGTGGAGCACGTGCGCAGCGGCAAGGGCCCCTACTTCCTGGAGCTGCTCACCTACCGCTATCGCGGCCACTCCATGTCCGACGCCAACGCCTACCGCGAGAAGGAAGAGGAGCGGCGCTGGAGCACCCGCGACCCGATCATCACCCTGCGCGACAGCCTCATCGAGGCCGGTGAGCTCACCGAGGAGGAGTACAAGGCGATGGACACCGAGATCCTCGATTCCATCGAGAACGAGGTGATCCGCTTCGCCGAGGAATCGCCGGAGCCGTCCGCCGACGAGGTGGACCGCTACGTGCTTGCCGAGAATGATCCGTACGTCAGGGGAGGGGCCCGGTAATGAGTGAAATGATGCTCTGGGAGGCGGTTCAGCGCGCCCACGACGAGGAAATGGCCCGCGACCCCATGGTCATCTGCATGGGCGAGGACGTCGGTGTCATGGGGGGGACCTACAAGGCCACCAAGGGGCTGTACGACAAGTACGGCGCCGACCGCGTCATCGACACCCCGATCTCCGAGAACGGCTTCACCGGCCTCGGCATCGGCGCCTCCTTCGTCGGCGTGCGTCCGATCATCGAGATCATGTCGGTGAACTTCGCCTGGCTGGCCATGGACCAGATCTTCAACTCCGCTGCCAAGGTGCGCTACATGTCCGGCGGCCAGCTCACCGCGCCGTGCGTGGTGCGCTCGCCGGGCGGCGTCGCCCACCAGCTGGCCGGCCAGCACTCGGCGCGCATGGAGAAGGTCTTCATGGGCATCGCCGGGCTGCGGGTGGTGACGCCGTCCAACCCGCGCCAGGCCTACGGCCTGCTGAAGTCGGCGGTGCGCTGCGAGGATCCGGTGTTCATCAACGAGCACGAGCTGATGTACAACCTCAAGGGCGAGGTCCCCGACGAGGAGTTCTTCCACCCGCTGGAGGGCTCCGAGGTGGTGCGCGAGGGCCGTGACATCACCCTGTTCGGCTACAACCTCTCGGTCCACTGGGCGCTGGAGGCGGCCGAGGTGCTCTCCCGCGAGAACGGCATCGAGGCCGAGGTGGTCGACCTCTACGCCCTGAACCCGCTGGATCGCGAAGGGATCCGGAACTCGGTGAGCAAGACCCACCGGGCCCTCATCGTCGAGGAGGCCGAGGCGCCGGTGGGCGTCGGCTCCGAGGTCATGGCGATCATCAACGAGAGCTGCTTCTTCGAGCTC
The DNA here is from genome assembly GCA_964525685.1 of uncultured Ectothiorhodospiraceae bacterium. GTDB lineage: Bacteria > Pseudomonadota > Gammaproteobacteria > Thiohalospirales > Thiohalospiraceae > Thiohalospira. The sequence goes on from CAZGJO010000032.1 coordinate 8,033, forward strand.
GACGCGCCGCCCGCGCGGGTCTCCGCACGCAACGTGCCGATCCCGTACAACCGGACCCTGGAGAAGGCGGCCATCCCGAATGCCGCCGACGTGGTCCACGCCGTGCGCGCCCAGTTCGGCAAGTAGCGCCCCGATGCGCCGCCCCGCCGGGGCGGCGTCGGCCGTCAGCATTCCATAACCTTTCGAGCGGACATACCCATGGCTGAGCCCTATACCGTCAAGATGCCCCAACTCTCGGACACCATGACCGAGGGAACCGTGGTGAGCTGGGAGAAGAACATCGGCGACCCCATCGAGCGGGGCGACGTCATCGCCACGGTGGAGACCGACAAGGCGATCATGGATGTGGAGGTCTTCCGCGAGGGCTACCTCTCCGGCCCCCTGACCCCGGTGGATGCCACCATCCCGGTGGGCGAGGCCATGGCCTGGATCGTCGCGTCCCCGGACGAGGTGCAGGGTGCCGATGACGCCGCGCCGGCCGCGAGCGGTGGCGGCGAGGCGGGTGGCGGTGACGCGGCCCCGGCCGAGCCGGCGGCCCCGGCGGACGCCTCGCACACCATCAAGATGCCGCAGCTGTCGGACACCATGACCGAAGGCACCGTGGTGAGCTGGGAGGTGGCGGCCGGCGATCGCATCGAACGGGGCACCGTGGTCGCCACGGTGGAGACCGACAAGGCGATCATGGACGTGGAGGTCTTCCGCGAGGGCTACCTCTCCGGGCCGCTGGCCCCGGTGGACAGCGTCATCCCGGTGGGCGCGCCCATGGCCTATCTGGTGGACAGTGCCGACGCGGTGGTCAACGAGACCGCCGCCGCGCCCGCCGGGGGTCAGGACAGTGCGCCGGCCGAAAAGGCCACTGCGGCCCCGGCCCCGACCGGCGGCGGGCATTCGGCCCCCGCGTCGGAGCCGGCCGGCGACGTCACCCCGGCTCCGCGCCCGGACAACAAGCAGGCCTCGCCCTATGCCCGCAAGCTGGCCGCCTCCCAGGGGGTCAACCTCAATACCCTCAAGGGCACCGGCCCCGACGGCGTGATCACCGCCGACGACGTCCGCGCCGCCCAGCCGGTGCAGCGGCCGACCTCGGTGGCCGATCAGGTCCCGGCCCACACCATGCCGGAGATCCAGGTCCCCGGCGAGGGTCGCGCCATGAATGCCATGGAGAAGGCGGTCAGCCACTCCATGACCGCCTCGCTGACCATGCCGACCTTCCATGTCACCGTGCGGGCCAGGCCCGGCGCGCTGATCAAGGCGGCCAAGGCCCACGGCGTCTCGGTCACCGTGGCCATCGCCAAGGCGTGCGCCCTGGCGATGAAGGACTTCCCGACCATGAACTGGGCCTACCAGCCGGTGGACAAGCTGGTGGAGCGCGACCAGGTCGACATCGGCATGGCCGTGACCGCCGACGGCGGCGGTCTGGTGGTGCCGGTGCTGCGCGGCTGCGAGAGCCGTTCGCTGGAGGAACTCGGCAGCTCCTGGGGCGATCTGGTGGAGCGCGCCCGCAAGCGCCGACTGGCGCCGGAGGAGTACGCCAACCCGACCTTCATGGTCTCGAACATGGGCATGATGGGGGTGGAGTCGTTCGACGCCATCCCGACCCCCGGCACGGCGGCGATCCTGGCCATCGCCGCCGCCACCGAGGACGGCATGCCGCTGACCATCACCGCCGACCACCGGGTGGTCAACGGCGCCGATGTCGCCGGCTACCTCAACGCCCTGAAGGCGGCCATCGAGAACCCCAAGGAGTGGATGGGCCCGAGCGGCCCGGCCATCCCCGAAGGCGACTGGGACTACGATGTGCTGGTCATCGGCGGCGGCCCCGGCGGCGAGGACTGCGCCCGCGACCTGGCCGGCCACAGCCTCAAGGTGGCGATGGTCAACGACGCGCCGTTCCCCGGCGGCGAGTGCCTGTGGCGCGGCTGCATCCCGTCCAAGGCGTGGCGTGCCGCCGCCGACCGCATCCGCGATCGCGGCCATGATGAACTGCTCGGCGTCACCGGCACCGACCAGGCGCAGCTCGACTGGGGCGCCCTGGAGGCGCACCGCCGCCAGGTCCTCGAGAGCCGGGGCGGGATGGCCCTGAACACCGACAAGGGCGTGAAGATCGACGTCATCCAGGGCTTCGCCAGCTTCGAGAGCGATCACCGGGTGTTCATCGACACCTCCGGTAACAGCGACGACCCCCACCGGCGGGCCCCGCAGGGCGACGCCTCCGACGGCCGCCACGTGACCTTCGGCGCGGCGGTGATCGCCACCGGCGCGCCGCCCTTCGTGCCGCCGATCCCCGGCGCCGAGGAGGGCCTGGCCTCGGGCGGGGTGCTGACCTCGGACACGGTCTGGAACCTGGAGCAGCCGCCCAAGCGCCTCGGCGTCATCGGCGGCGGTGCCATCGGCATGGAGATGGCGCAGATCTTCGCCGACTTCGGCGCCGAGGTGACCCTGCTCGAGGGTCAGGACCGGGTGTTGGCCGAGGTCGAGACCGAGGTGGCGAAGCAGCTCACCGCCGCCCTGGAGCAGGAGCCGAACCTGACCCTGGTGACCTCGGCCAGGGCCGGGCGGATCGCCGGCCAGCCGGGGGACATGACCCTCGACTACAGCGACGGCGACGGCAACGAACAGTCGCTGGCCTGCGACTACGTCATCATGGCCACCGGCAAGCGCCCGGTGCTGGAGCCGCTGGCCCTGGATACCGCGGGGGTCGAGGTCGCCGACGGCGTGATCAAGGCCGACGCCCGTTGCCGCACCAGCGTGCCGCACATCTTCGGCGTCGGCGACGCCATCGGCGGCCTGATGCTGGCCCACACCGCCGGTCAGCAGGGCCGGGTGGCGGCCGCCAACCTGCTCGGCGAGGACATGCGCTACCATCAGGCGATGGACTCCGGGTGATCTTCACCCGGCCCCAGGCCGGCTTCGTCGGCCTCTCCAGCGAGCAGGCCAAGGCGGCCGGCATCGACGCCGCCGAGGTCAAGACGCCCATCAATATCGACGCCAAGGCGATGATCACCGGCGAGGACGTCGGCCTGCTGAAGCTGGTGGTCGACAAGGCCAGCCACCGGATCATCGGCGTCCACTTCCTCGCCGACCACACCGACACCTTGATCGGCGAGGCGGTGATGATGGTCTCCGGGCGCATGACCCTGGAGCAGGTGGCCGAGGCGATCCACCCGCACCCGACCCAGACCGAACTGTTCGGCGAACTGGCCCGGCGGCTGCTGTCGCGCCTGCGGCGCTCGAAGAAGAAGAAGGCGTGACCGTGTTCCGGGGCTCCGCTTACCCCGGGGCGTCGGGCCTGCTATAGTCGAAGGCGGGTTCAATTCAGGAAGGGGAGGTGGCCATGGGGCACATGTTCAGGATCGGAGGGCTCGGGATGGCGCTGCTGTTGCCCGTGGCGGTGATGGCCGAGACCCCGAACATCGAGCCGGGTGAATGGGAGTACACCAACACCATCACCATGGAGGAGGAGCAGTTCGCCCTGCCGGAGCAGGTCCAGACGGAGCGCGAGTGCGTGACCCGCGAGGACATCGCCGAGGGGCTCGATTTCAGCGCCCCGGGCGATGACGGCTGCGAGGTGGTCGACGAGACCACCACCCGCTCCAGTCTGCACTATACCCTGCACTGCGAGGACCCGGAGGGTGGCGGGACCTCCGAGATGGAATTGAACATGGAGCTCATGGGCGATCGCACGGAAGGGCTCATGACCGGCGAGATGCGGACCGAGATGGGAGACATCTCCGTGCGGGTCGAGATGGTCGGGGAACGGATCGGTGACTGCTAGCCCGTGCGGCGCGGGACTCAAGTCCCGCGCGCGGCGGTCGATATGGTTCGGGTAGAGAGACCGGAGCGTGGACGGCAGATGACCATGAAGACAATCGGGTGGACCGCCCTGGCACTGATGCTGCTCCCCACCGCCGCTCTGGCGGGGGGGAGCTGGAGCTACCAGCACGCCCTGCATGACGACGCCCGTTGGCACGTCGGCGGGGATCGGCTGGAGTGCCGCATGAGCCAGGCGGTACCCGGCTTCGGGCGCGCCGTCTTCCGGGCCGAGGCGGGCGAGCGCTACAGCCTGGAGTTCCAGGCCGAGCGCGACCGGGCCAGCCAGCCGTTCTCCGTGCGCCTCACCGCCGAGGCGCCGTCCTGGCGCCCCGAGGACACGCGCCCGGTGGCGCGCAAGCGCGTCCAGCCCCGGCGTGAGCAGACCGTCATCACCTTCGAGGGCCAGGCGGCCCTGCGCACCCTCTACGAGATGGAGCGGGGCATGGACCCGACGTTGACCTTCCGGGACTGGGTGGACGGTTCCGAGCGGATCAACGTGTCGCTCTCCGCGCGCGGGGCCGGCGACGCCATCAATGATTTCCAGGCCTGTATGGCCTCGCTGCACCCGGACAGCTTCGACGACGTTGCCACCATGCGGGTCGCCTTCGGCCCCATGGAGCACGCCCTGGACAGCGAGGGCCGCGAGCAGCTGGATCGCATGCTCGCCTACGCCGAGATCGACCCCACCGTGCAGTTCGCCATCCTCGCCGGCCATACCGACGATCAGGGCCCGGTGGAGCTCAACGAGGAGCTGGCCCAGCTGCGTGTGGACGCGGTGCGCGCCTACCTGGTCGACGGCGGCTTCCCCGAGGAGCGCATCGTCGAGCTCGCCTGGGGCCCCGAGCGGCCCATCGCCGACAACCTCACCCCCGAGGGGCGGGCCGAGAACCGCCGCGTGGAGGTGGAGCTGCGCCGCAGCGATAATCCACCCCGCTGAGACCGACGACCGGGGCCGGACTGGCCCCGGCCTCCCCGACCCGCGTAGAATGGCCCCTTTCACGTAGACCCGAACCCCAGGGAGCCGTTGACCATGCGTTCCGAATCCGCACCCCGCAAGGTTGTCCTCGCCTACTCCGGCGGTCTGGACACCTCCATCATCCTCAAGTGGCTGCAGGACGAATACGACTGCGAGGTGGTGACCTTCACCGCCGACATCGGTCAGGGCGAGGAGGTGGAGCCGGCCCGCGCCAAGGCGGAGGCGCTCGGCGTCCGGGAGATCTACGTGGAGGACCTGCGCGACGAGTTCGCCAGCGAATACGTCTTCCCGATGTTCCGTGCCAACACCGTCTACGAGGGCGAGTACCTGCTGGGGACATCCATCGCCCGGCCGCTCATCGCCCGGCGGCTGGTGGAGATCGCCCGCGAGACCGGCGCCGACGCCATCGCCCACGGCGCCACCGGCAAGGGCAATGACCAGGTGCGCTTCGAACTCGGCGCCTACGCCCTGAACCCGGACATCCGGGTCATCGCGCCGTGGCGCGAATGGGACCTGAACTCCCGGGAGAAGCTGCTGGCCTACGCCGAGGAGCACGGCATCCCGGTGGAGCGCCACGGCAACAAGTCGCCCTACTCCATGGATGCCAACCTGCTGCACATCTCCTACGAGGGCGGCATCCTCGAGGACCCGTGGGCCGAGCCCGAGGCCGACATGTGGCGCTGGACCGTGAGCCCGGAACAGGCCCCCGACACCCCGCAGTACCTGACCCTCAAGTTCATCCAGGGCGATCCGGTGGCGGTGGACGATGTCGCCATGGGCCCGGCGGCCCTCATGGAACACCTCAACCAGCTCGCCGGCAGCCACGGCATCGGCCGTGACGACCTGGTGGAGAACCGCTACGTCGGCATGAAGTCGCGTGGCTGCTACGAGACCCCCGCCGGCCACGTCCTGCTCAAGGCGCGGCGCGCCATGGAGTCCCTGACCCTGGACCGCGAGGTGGCCCACCTCAAGGACGAACTGATGCCGCGTTACGCCAGCATCATCTACAACGGCTACTGGTGGTCGCCGGAGCGGCGCGTCATGCAGGCGCTCATCGACGAGTCCCAGGAGCCGGTCAACGGCACCGTGCGGCTGAAGCTCTACAAGGGCCGGATCAGTGTGGTCGGCCGCGCCTCGGAGAGCGACAGCCTGTTCGACGAGGCGGTGGCCACCTTCGAGGACGACGCCGGCGCCTACGACCAGAAGGACGCCGAGGGCTTCATCCGCCTCAACGCCCTGCGCCTGC
>CAZGJO010000033.1:0-7864 GCA_964525685.1 uncultured Ectothiorhodospiraceae bacterium
CATCATCGGTCTGCACAACCACGGCACCATCCAGATCGGCGACACCTTCACCGAGGGCGAGAAGCTGCGCTTCTCCGGGGTGCCGAACTTCGCCCCGGAGCTCTTCCGGCGGGCGGTGCTCAAGGACCCGTTGCGCTCCAAGGCGCTGGTCAAGGGGCTCACCGAGCTCTCCGAGGAGGGGGCGGTGCAGCTGTTCCAGCCGCTGGAGCGCAATGACCTTATTCTCGGCGCGGTTGGTGTGCTACAGTTCGACGTCGTGGCCCAGCGGCTGCGTGATGAATACAAGGTGGAGTGCCAGTTCGAGGCGGTGAACGTGCAGACCGCGCGCTGGGTCCACACCGACGACAAACGGGAGCTGGAGCGCTTCCGGGACAAGAACGGGGATAACCTGGCGCTGGACGGCGCCGGTTATCTGACCTACCTGGCGCCGACCCGGGTCAATCTGCAACTGGCCGAGGAGCGCTGGCCCGACATCCGCTTCGAGGCGACCCGGGAGCACCAGGCGGCACCCGAACAATAACACCACCCGGACGGTGGGGGGGGCGGCCGAGCCGCAGACGCCATGCAGAAGACCATACGCGGATTCATCCTGACCACAGCCATCGGGGCCACCGTCCTTCTCCTCGCCGGATTCTACTTCGTCGTCTCGGCGGTCTACGATCACACGGTGCGGGAAGACGCCCGTACCGTCAGCGACATCATCGTCGACCAGACCTTCAACTCCATGTTCCAGGTGATGCGCCGCGGCTGGACCCGCGAGGAGCTGGAGACCTTTCTGGACGCCAACCGCGCCACCTTCGAGGGTACGCCCTACGAACTGGAGATCTATCGAGGCGAGAAGGTCGACTATCTCTATGGCACCATCGACCAGCCGGCGAAGGACGAACGGGTCCAGGCGGTCTTTACAGACGGCGAGCGGGTGCGTCTGGAGGACGATACCCGGCTGCGCTACCTCTATCCCCTGAATGCGCGCCAGGAATGCCTCTCGTGCCACAGCAACGTCGAGGTCGGCGATACCCTGGGCGTCATCGATGTCCAGCAGGATCTGACGCCGGTCATCGAAGACGCGCGGGGACGCTTCCTGACCATCCTGCTGCTGGCGGCGCCGGTTCCGATCATCGGGGCCATCGCCGTGGGCCTCTACCTGCACCGGCGGCTGAAGAGGGCGCTGGGCTTCATCGGCACTTCCATCGAGCAGGTGAACAGCGTCTCGGACCTGCGTGAGGTCTCCTTCCGGGACCACGGCACCGGCTTCCGCGAACTCGACCATCTGCTCCACGAGATGCAGACCCTGGTGGAGAAGCTGCGCAGTTTCGCCGTGGACCGCGACCTGCTGGAGTTCGAGATCCGGCTGCTGGAGAAGTTCGTCATCACCTCCGAGGTGGTGCGCGACTGGCGCGAGTACATCAGCCAGCTGCTGCTGGAGATCAACAAGATCGTCGACGCCTACAGCCTCTTCTCGGTCTTCAAGGTGGACGAGGAGGTCTTCGACCTGGAGGTCTTCTGGCGCTGCAATCCCCCGGCGGATGTCCGTCAGGCGTTCGAGGACGGCGCCATGGAGGCGCTGCGCAACGAACCGCACTTCCAGCCCATGCCGGAGATCCAGATCCACCACCACGTGGCGGACACCAGCTGCCACATGGAGGATGTGGACAAGGACTCCGTGGCCATGCAGACCAAGTCGCTGCTGGTGGACACGCCGAAGATCGGCGGCATCGTCGGCATCGGTCTGCAGGCCGATATCGTCCGCGACGATGTGCGCATGCTGGTGGTGGAGAGCATCCTCTCCACGCTGCTCAACGTAGTCGGCTCGGTGAAGGCGATCTACAAGTACACCAAGGACCTGGAGCACTACGCCACCCGCGACCCGCTGACCAATCTGTACAATCAGCGCGTCTTCTGGGAGCTTCTGGAATACGAGATCGCCCGCGCCGAGCGCGGTCAGTACGGCTTCTCCCTGCTGGTCATCGACCTGGACAACTTCAAGGCGATCAATGACAACTACGGCCACGGGTTCGGCGACCGCTTCCTGGAGGCGTTCGCCGGCGCCATCGAGGGGTCGGTGCGCCAGGGCGACGTGGTCGCCCGCTACGGTGGTGACGAGTTCGTGGCCATCATCAACGACAGCGACGAGGTCGGCCCCTATCAGGTGGCCGAGCGGATCCTGGAGCGGTGTACCGAGCTGAGCATGGAGGCGCCGGACGGCAACATGGTCAAGGCCACGGTCTCCATCGGGCTGGCCAACTATCCGGACCACGCCACCGAGCAGAAGGACCTGTTCATGTTCGCCGACAACATGATGTACAAGGCCAAGACCGAGGGGAAGAACCGCATCGGCTTCCCCACCGAGGACGAGGTGGTGGAGGTCTTCCGGGCCATCGGCGAGAAGAGCCGGGAGGTCCAGCAGGCCCTGGACGCCGACAACGTGGTGCCGGTCTTCCAGCCCATCGTCGACACCCGCACCGGCGAGGTCATCGCCCACGAGACCCTGAGCCGCATCCGGCGCGACGACGGCTCGCTGATGGGGGCCGGCGAGTTCGTCGAGGTGGCCGAGCGCATGGGGGTGATCCACAAGATGGATTACGTGGTCATGGAGAAGGCCTTCGCCAAGATCAAGGCGGAGGGCTACACCGGCCTGCTGTTCGTGAACCTCTCACCCAAGGCCATCGTCATCTCGGAGTTCCTCCACGAGACGCGGCGACTGGTGCAGGAGAACGACGTCGATCCGGCCCAGATCGTCTTCGAGATCACCGAGCGGGACACGGTGCGCAGCATCAGTGTGCTGGAGACCTTCGTCAACGACCTGAAGCTGGAGGGCTTCAAGTTCGCCATCGACGACTTCGGCTCCGGCTTCTCCTCCTACCACTACGTCAAGCGCTTCGCCGTGGATGTGGTGAAGATCGAGGGCGACTTCATCGCCAACATGCTCAACGACAATCGCGACCTCGCCTTCGTGCGCAACATCTCCAGTCTGGCCCGGGAACTGGGGATCCAGACCGTGGCGGAGTTCGTCGAGAATCAGGATGTCCTCGACGCCGTGGCCGAGACCGGCATCGACATGGCTCAGGGCTACTACACCGGCCGGCCGTCGGAACATTTCTACAACCCGGGCGATCAGAACGACTGACCCTTCCCCTCCCGCCGGCGGTCTGATACACCGGCGGAATGGAACTGGTCGACTCCCACTGCCACTTCGATTTCCCCGCGTTCGACGGCGACCGCGCCACGGTGCGCGCCCGCTGCGTGGCGCAGGGGCTGCGTGGGTTGGTGATCCCGGGGGTCACCGCCGCCACGTGGCCGCGGGCGGCGCGCATGGCGGCCGCCGATCCGCTGCTCGCCCACGCCGAGGGGCTGCACCCCTGCTTCCTCGAGGAACATGCGCCCGACGCCGACCTCGCCCGGCTCGAGCGCCGTGTGGCCGAACCGCCCGACGGGGCGCGCCCGGTGGCCATCGGCGAGATCGGTCTCGACTTCCGCCGCCCCGAGGCGGAACACGCCGCCCAGGAGGCGCTGCTCGACGCCCAGCTCGCCATCGCCCGCAGCCATGGACTGCCGGTGATCATCCACTGCGTTCGGGCCCATCACCGCCTGACGGGACGCCTGCGGCGCTGGGGCGGTCCCGGCGGTGTCATCCACGCCTTCAACGGCAGCGCCGAGGAGGCCCGCACCTACGTCGACAGCGGCTTTCACATCGGACTCGGCGGCCTGGTGACCCACGAGCGCAACCGCCGCCTGCGCGGCCTGGTCGCCGAGCTGCCGGCCGAGTCCGTGCTGCTGGAGACCGATGCCCCCGACATGCCGCCGGCCGGCCACACCGGCGAGCGCAACAGCCCCGAACATCTGCCGGCCATCGCCGCGGCCGTGGCCGAATGTCGCGGCGAGGCGGTGGCCGATGTGGCCTCCCGCTCGGCGGCCAATGCCGGGGCCCTGTTCGGCACGGGTCAGGGATGAAGCGGGACGTCCGAACGGGGCGGGACAGGATGGCAACGCGTTGCTATGATAGGGGAACAGACTTGAAACCTGTTCAACCACCGCAAGCGAGGCCCGTATGAACGATTCCACCGGCAGCAGCGGGGTCATGGCCCTGCCGCCCATCTACTCCGATGGTGATGAGCCCGGCGTGGCGCTGGTGCGACATGTGGCCGAACAACTGGAGCAGGCCGGTCTGCCGCGCCACGGCGAGAACAAGGAGCGTCTCTATACCGGGCTGGTCAATCCCGAGGCATTCGGTGATACCGGCTTTTCGGTGAAGGAGATCTCGCCGCGGGAGCTGGAGTTCCACATCGTCATCTCCGGCAAGTCGGCCGGGGTGGAGTACAACGAGTGGACCGACTGGCAGGCCGGTTACGGCACCATGCACGCCTACGAGCCGCTGAACCAGAAGACGTTGCACGGTCCCATCCGCGAGGCCTTCCGGGAGATGGGTTTCGAGGTGAAGCGGGTGAAGAACGACTCCTACGAGAAGTACGGCAATGACGATGTGACCTACATCGTCGTCACCGATTATCCGGAGATCCTGAAGATCGCCCCCAGCGGCGATTCGAGCCGCAACAAGGACGACGTCTCCCGCCAGTGGGACAACTTCTTCGACAGCCTGCAGCCGCAGAAGAAGTTCTGACCGACGCCGCTTTCTGACGCTGCCCCGGTCCCCCGACGTGTACCGGCGCCCCGGCGGGGCGCCGCGCCTTCAGAGTCCGGCGATCCGCTCGCGCTGGGCGCGCAGGCCGTCCAGGGTGGTGGCCATCTCGTCGCGTTTGGCCCGCTCCTTCTCGACCACCTCGGCCGGGGCGCGCTCGACGAAGCTGGCATTGGCCAGCTTGCCCTCCACCTTGCCGAGATCGCCCTCGAGCTTCGCCACGGCCTTGTCCAGCCGGGCCAGCTCCGCCTCCTTGTCGATGAGCCCGGCCATGGGTACCAGCACCTTGAGATCGCCGACCATGGCGGTGGCGGCCTCCGGGGCGTCGTCGCCGTGGTCCAGCCAGGTCACGGATTCCACCCGGGCCACCGCGCGCACGGCCGCCTCGTGGCGCGCCATCCGCGCGCGGTCGTCGGCATCGCCATCGGCCAGCAGCACCGGTAGCGGCTTGCCCGGGGCGATGTCCATGCCGGAACGGATCTGGCGGATCCCGAGGATCACCTGCTGGACCCACGCCATCTCCGCCTCCACGCCTTCGTCCCGCAGGGTCGCGTCGGCCTCCGGATAGGGGCGGTGCTGGATGGTCTCGCCGTCGACCCCGGCCAGCGGGGCCGCCGACTGCCAGATCTGCTCGGTGATGAACGGCATCAGCGGGTGGGCCAGACGCAGGGTGGTCTCCAGTACCCGCACCAGGGTGCGGCGGGTCCCGCGCTTCGCCGCCTCGGAGGCGCTGTCGTCGTTGAGCACCACCTTGGCCAGCTCCAGGTACCAGTCACAGTAGGCGTGCCAGATGAACTCGTAGAGCGCCGTGGCCATGTGGTCGAAGCGATAGCCCGCCACCGCCTCGGCCACGTCGTGTTCGGCGGCCTGCAGTCGGCTGACGATCCAGCGGTCCGCCGGGCTGAGCTCCACCTCGCCACCGTCGGCCCCGCAGTCGTGGCCCTCGGTGTTCATCAGCACGAAGCGGGCGGCGTTCCACAGCTTGTTGCAGAAGTTGCGGTAACCCTGCACCCGGTTGAGGTCGAAGTTGATGTCGCGACCGGTGGAGGCCAGTGCGGCGAACGAGAAGCGCAGGGCGTCGGTGCCGAAGGCCGGGATGCCGTCGGGGTACGCCTCGCGGGTCATCTTTTCGATGGCGGCGGCCTTCTCCGGCTGCATCAGGCCGTAGGTCCGCTTGGCCACCAGCGCCTCGAGGTCGATGCCGTCGATGAGATCGATGGGATCGAGGACGTTGCCCTTGGATTTCGACATCTTCTGGCCGTGGGCGTCGCGCACCAGCCCGTGGATGTAGACCTCGCGGAAGGGCACGTCGTCCATGACGTAGAGCCCCATCATGATCATCCGCGCCACCCAGAAGAAGATGATGTCGAAGCCGGTGACCAGGGTCGAGGTGGGATAGAAGGTGCGCAGTTCCTCGGTGTCGTCCGGCCAGCCCAGGGTGGAGAAGGGCCACAGGGCGGAGGAGAACCAGGTGTCCAGCACGTCCTCGTCGCGGGTCAGGGTCAGCGCCGGATCGAGGCCGTGCTTGGCCCGCACCTCGGCCTCGTCGTGGCCGACGTAGATGTTGCCGTCGGCGTCGTACCACGCCGGGATGCGGTGGCCCCACCAGAGCTGGCGGGAGATGCACCAGTCCTGGATGTTCTCCAGCCAGTTGTAGTACGTGCGCTCCCAGTTGCCGGGCACGAAGCGGATGTCGCCATTGCGCACCGCGTCGATGGCCGGGCGGGTGATCCGCGTTGCGCCCCCCGGGCGGCCGTCGGCGGTCTCGCTGCGGGTGAGATCGACGAACCACTGGTCGGTGAGGTAGGGCTCCACCACCGCGCCGGAGCGGTCCCCGCGCGGGATCATCAGCCGGTGATCCTCCACCGCCTCCAGCAGGCCGGCGGCGTCGAGATCGGCCACCAGGCGCCGGCGCGCCTCGAAGCGGTCGAGGCCGCGATAGGCGGCCGGGACCTCGCCGGTGGCGATGGCGGCGGCGTCCACGTGCTCGCACGCCGCGATGCCGCCGCCGGCGCTCTCCGCCTCGACCCGTTCGAAGGTCTCGCGGATGGCGGCGTCGTGGCTGAAGACGTTGATCAGCGGCAGGCCGTGACGGCTGCCGACGGCGTAGTCGTTGAAGTCGTGGGCCGGGGTGATCTTGACGCAGCCGCTGCCGAACGCCGGATCGACGTACTCGTCGGCGACGATGGGGATGCGGCGCCCGACCAGCGGCAGCTCGACGAAACCGCCGATCAGGTGGGTGTAGCGCTCGTCCTCCGGATTCACCGCCACGGCGGTGTCGCCCAGCAGCGTCTCCGGCCGGGTGGTGGCGACCACCAGATGGCCGTCGCCGTCGGCCAGCGGGTAGCGCATGTGCCAGATGTGGCCGCTCTCCTCCTCGGAGACCACCTCGAGGTCGGAGACCGCGGTGTGCAGCACCGGGTCCCAGTTCACCAGCCGCTTGCCGCGATAGATCAGGCCGTCGTTGTAGAGGCGGACGAAGACCTCCGTGACCGCCCGCGACAGCCCGTCGTCCATAGTGAAGCGCTCCCGCGACCAGTCCAGCGAGGCCCCGAGGCGGCGCAGCTGGCGGGTGATGTGGCCGCCGGACTCCGCCTTCCACTCCCAGACCTTCTCCATGAAGCCCTCGCGCCCGAGGTCGTGGCGGCTGCGGCCCTCCGCCTCCAGGCGGCGCTCCACCACCATCTGGGTGGCGATGCCGGCGTGGTCGGTGCCGGGCTGCCACAGGGTCCGGTCGCCGCCCATGCGGTGGTAGCGGACCAGGGCGTCCATCAGCGTGTCCTGGAAGGCGTGGCCCATGTGTAGGCTGCCGGTGACGTTGGGCGGCGGGATCATGATGCAGTAGGGGGCGCCGTCGCCGTGGGGGGCGAAGTCGCCGCGCTCTTCCCAGGTCCGGTACCAGGACTGCTCGATGGCGTGGGGGTCGTAGGTCTTCTCCATGGTCTTGATCGGGATCTCGCCGGTTGATGTATCGGGTGGAAAGGGGTGGGCCGGCCTCAGAGCCGGCGCGTCTCGCTGACGAACTCGGCGATGATGTCGGGCAGCCGGCCCTTGAGCTGGCGGTGGATGGCGTTCTTCAGCGCCGTGGAGACGCGGTCCATCTCGTGGTCCACCGCCTCGACGATGATGGTGTCCAGACGCGCCTCCAGATCGGCGGTGAGCAGATCGGCGAGCTTGGTCAGATCGTCGTCGCTGAGCCCGGCATGGGGCATGCGGGTGGGATCGACC
>CAZGJO010000033.1:7874-13942 GCA_964525685.1 uncultured Ectothiorhodospiraceae bacterium
TTGTCCCGCAGCACCGGGATCTCGCCGTCGGCGGCGGGGGCTGCGGCGCCGGCCGGTGCCTCGTCGGCCGCCGGCGCGGCCTCATCCGTCATCCCCAGCGCGGCGTCCAGGTCGACCTCCGTCTCGTCGGCCAGGACATCCTCGTCGCCGCCCGCCGCCTCTTCGAGCTCGCGATCGCCGGCCGCCTCGGGCTCGGTCGGAGCCGCGGGCGCCTCGTCCCGCGCTCGGCCCATGAGCTCGTCCAGGTCGTGGTCGAGTTCGTCGTGATTCTGGTAGCCCTCGGAGCCGTCGTCCTCGCCGAGCTCCACGTCGGGGAAGAGTTCGTCCAGCGAGGGCTCGTTCTGGTCGGCCCCGGTGTTCTCGTCGGCGCCGTTCTGCGGTTCCTGCGGCTCGCTCATGACGCTGTCGCCCTCATGTCGTGGTGGTTCAGGGGATACCCCCGGTCGCGGTAGAAGGCCCACCGGGCCCGTCCCGCATCGCGTACCGCCGGCTGCTGGTCGACCACCTCCGCCAGGCGCTCGAAGCGGCTGAAGAAGAGCGGCGGCTCGGCAGCCCGATTGATCAGCATCGGGAAGGCCGCGTCGCCCGGCGGTTCGCGGTCGTGGCCGAGGAGCACCGGGGTGTCCGTCCCGTCTTCGGTCGCCGGCTCGTGGGGAATGAACGTGTCGGGCCGGAAGGTCCAGAGCAGTTCGTCCATCCGTGCCACATCGTCGGCGTCGGCACAGTGGAGCCAGACCCGCAGGCCGTGGCGCCACGCCTTCTCCACCAGGCGGCAGGTGAAGTGGTCGCGCTCGCGCGGCTCCGTGCCCGCGAGGATATAGAAATCCACCCGCGTCATGGCGGCCCTACCGGTCGCTGCGATCCAGCAGATACTGGGTCAGCAGCGGGACCGGGCGGCCGGTGGCGCTCTTGTCGGTGCCGGACTCCCAGGCGGTGCCGGCGATGTCCAGGTGGGCCCACTGGAAGCGCTTGGTGAAGCGCGACAGGAAGCAGCCGGCGGTGACCGTGCCCGCCTCGCGACCACCGATGTTGGCCATGTCGGCGAAGTTCGATTTCAGTTGCTCCTGGTACTCCTCCCACAGGGGCATCTCCCAGGCGCGGTCGCCGCTGGAGCGGCCGGCGTCGAGGAGGTCGTTGATCAGCGGGTTGTGGTTGCCCATGACCGCCGAGGCGTGACGGCCCAGGGCGACCACGCAGGCGCCGGTGAGGGTGGCGATGTCGATGATCGTCTCCGGCTCGTGGCGCGCCACGTAGCTCAGGGCGTCGGCCAGGATCAGCCGGCCCTCGGCGTCGGTGTTGAGGACCTCCACGGTCTTGCCGGCGTGGGTCGTGATCACGTCGCCGGGCTTCAGGGCGCTGCCGTCGGGCATGTTCTCCACCGCCGGCACCACCCCGACCACGTTCAGCGGCAACCCCATCTCGGCCACGGCGCGCAGGGTCCCGAGGACGCTGGCGGCGCCGCACATGTCGTATTTCATCTCGTCCATGGCCTGGCCCGGCTTGATGGAGATGCCGCCGCTGTCGAAGGTGACCCCCTTGCCGACCAGGGCCACCGGCGGCTCGTCCGCGTCGCCCCCGTTGTAGCGCGCCACCACCAGCCGCGGCTCCTCGGTGCTGCCCCGGGCCACGGCCAGCAGGGCATTCATCCCTTCCTCTTCCAGCGCCGCCTCATCGAGGATCTCCACGTCAAGCCCGTCCACCGACTCGCCCAGCGCCCGAGCCTGGTCGGCCAGCCAGGTCGGGGTGCAGTAGTTCCCGGGGGTGTTGCCGAGGTCGCGGGCCAGCTCGACCCCGCCGGCGATGGCGCGGCCGATGGTGACGGCGGCCTCGCCGGTGCCGAGGTCGCGCCGGCTGGGCACCGCCAGGGTCAGCTTGCGCAGGGGGCGGCGGGTGGCCTCCTTGCGGCTCTTGTAGTCGTCGAACTGGTAGAGGGTGTGGCCGCTGCCCTGGACCGCTTCGCGCACGCGCCAGCCGAGGTCACGGGACTTCACCGGCAGCTCGGTGAGGTAGCTGGTGGCCTCCATGGAACCGGTCTCGTTGAGGGTCCGGATGGCGGTGGCGGTGAGTTTGCGGTACTGGGTGTCGCCCAGTTCGCGCTCGCGACCGCAGCCCACCAGCAGCACGCGGTCGCAGAGGGTGCCCTCGACGTTGTGGAGCAGCAGGGTCTGGCCGAGCTTGCCCTCCATGTCACCCCGGCGGATCAGCGACGAGATATAGCCATTGGAGGCCTCGTCCAGTCGCTGGGCGGCGGGGGACATGCGCCGCGGCTCCATGACGCCCACGACCACGCAGGCGGAGCGCTGCTTTTCCGGGTTACCGCTCTTGACGTTGAATTCCATTGTTTCGCCTCGGTGTTTGTCTGGGCTTGTCCCGGGTCGCGCTTCCTTTGGTTGACGCCGTTGGCGTAAACTCCGGGGAAGAGGGGCCGGAATGACGGATTGGCCCTAGTGTACCCAAAACTGGCCGTCGGACTAAATCTCCCCTTGATCCTCGAGCGCTACATCACACGGGAAATCACCTTCACCTGGGTCGGGACGATCCTCGTGCTGCTGTTGATCTTCTCCGGCCAGCAGTCGGTGCGGATGCTCAACCGGGTGGTGAGCGGTCAGCTGGACGGGGCCATGCTGGCGGACCTCATCGGCCTGACCCTGCTGAGCAATCTTGGCATTTTGCTGCCTTTCGCGCTCTATCTTGCGATCCTCCTTGCCATCGGCCGCCTCTACCGCGACAGCGAGATGGCGGCCCTGGGGGCGTGCGGCGTCGGCGAGCCCCGGGTGGCGCGGATCGTGGGGGGGTATGCCCTGGCGGTGACCCTGGTCAGCCTGGTCTGGGCGTTGTGGGGCGAGCCCCGGGCCGAGGCCGCATTCGAGCGCACCTGGGAGACCGCTTCGGAGACCACCGGGGTCGGGGGGCTGCAACCGGCCACCTTCAACGAATTCAGTATGGGAGGTGGGCGTGCCGTGGTCTATGCCGAGTCGGTGGACGGCCATACCGGTGCCCTGACCGGGGTCTTCATCCGTGCCCCGCACCCGGAAGCCGAGGGGGAACGGGTGGTGGTGGCGGAGCGCGGTCGTCAGTTCACCGACGCGGCCAGCGGGCGCCGCTACCTGCTGCTGGAGGAAGGCCACCAGTACCAGGGCCGTCCCGGCGCGGCCGACTACCGGATCATCGATTTCCAGCGTTACCGGGTCCACCTGCCGGAGCTGGAGGTGGCGGAGAGTCGGCGGCTGCGTGCGCAGTCCACCGGTGAACTGCTGCGCTCCGGGGATCCGGAGAAGATGGCCGAGTTCCACTGGCGGCTGGCCATCCCGCTGTCGACCCTGCCGCTGGCGCTGCTGGCGGTGCCCCTGGCGCGCACCTCGCCGCGCCAGGGGCGGTATGCCCGCCTGTTCGCGGCCCTGTTGATCTTCATCCTCTACAGCAACCTGATGGGGATCGCCCGGGAGTGGGTGGATGACCAGGTGGTGCCGCCGGCCATCGGCCTCTGGTGGGTCCACGCCCTGGCCCTGAGCGTGGCCGGGGCCCTGCTGCTGGGCGGCACTCGCCTGCCGCGGCCCCGCCGACCCCGGAGCGCGCCATGAAGATCCTGGATCGCTACATCGCCGCCACCGTCATCGGCGCCACCCTCACCGCCCTGGCGGTACTGCTGGCCCTGTACACCTTCCTGACCTTCATCGAGGAACTGGACGGCTCGGTGCTCATGGCGCTGGCCCACACCGTGCTGACCATCCCCGGCTGGACCAACGACCTCTTCCCGGTGGCGGCCCTGCTCGGCGGCCTGCTGGGGCTGGGACGGCTGGCCTCCTCCAGTGAACTGACGGTGATGCGTGCCGCCGGCTACTCCCTGGGGCGGATCACCCGGGCGGTCTTCGCCGGCGGTCTGGTCCTGATGCTGGTGGTGGTCCTGCTGGGCGAGCTGGTGGCACCGCGGACCGACGGCGGGGAGAGCGGCGAGGCGCTGCGTCTGCCATCGGGGGATGTCTGGCTGCGCGCCGATGAACACGTGGTCCACGCCCGCCGGGTGCCGGCGGTGGACCGGCTGGATGACGTCACGGTCTATACCGAGGCGGATGACGGGCAACTGGCCAGCGCCCTGCACGCCGACAGTGCCCACCACGACCCGGACACCGGCTGGCGCCTGAAGGGGGTGGCGCGGACCACCTTCGGCGACGCCCGGCTGGCGACCCGTACGGCGGACGACATGGCCTGGCCGGGCGGTCCCGACCCGGGCGTCCTGGAGCTGGTGGCCGCCGATCCGGAGCGGCTCGGCATCGTCGAGCTGCGCGCCTATATCGACTATCTGCGCGCCAACGATCTCAACAGCGACGCCGCTGAACTGACCTTCTGGCGCAAGCTGGCGGCGCCGCTGACCACCGCGGGGATGCTGATGCTGGCGCTGCCGTTCGTCATGGGGTCGCTGCGCACGGTCTCCGTGGGAACGCGGACCTTCATCGGCACGCTGGTGGGCATCGGCTTCTTCCTGTTCAACCACGGATTCGGCAATCTCTCCGTGGTCTACGGGTTGGCCCCGTTCTGGGGGGCCTTCGTGCCGACCATCGCGGTCTTCGTGGTGGCGGGGATCATGGCGAGCCGCATCCGTGGCTGAGGCCTTGCCCCGAGCGCCCGGCGGCGGGTGAGGGGGCCGTCCTTCGGGGCGGGGACGCCGTGAATACGTCCGTGTAGGCTCGACGGCCGCATCCCTGCGGCCGAACGCCCCTTCCCGAAGGACAGTCCCCTCACCCGCCGCCGGGCGCTCGGGGCAAGGCCTCAGCCGGCCCAGTTGCGCGGCAGGCGAACTACTCGGCTGTCGGAGAGGCGATCGCGGATCCCGTCGGGCCACTGATCGAGGAACAGCCAGATCAGGCCGACAACGACGATCCAGCTGCCGGGGATATGGGCCAGCACCACCTCGTCGCCGGCGAAGAGCTTGGCCATGCCGATCCCGAAGACCGCCCAGGGCGGCACCGCCGCCAGGAAGCGGATCATCGCCTGCCCCCAGTTCAGCGGTACCGGCTCCGGGAAGCGGGTGCTTACCAGCCGCAGGCGCCACGCCTTCAGCCCCAGGGTCTGGCCACTGCGGGTCCAGAACCAGGCGAACGCGAAGAACAGCAGCAGGACGATGTAGGCGGTAAAGGCGCCGGAGACGATGCCGCCCCGGGCATGGGTCGTCCCGTCGGTGAGCGGCAGGGTGATGGCCGTGCCGATGAAGAGCACGGCGATGCCCAGCAGCATGTCGTAGAAGAGGGCGGCGAAGCGGATCAGCATCCCCGCGGGCTGCATGGGATCGGGGGTGTCGTTGCGGGTGTCGGTCATGGCGCGGATCCTATCACGTCCGATGCGCGGGATGTCTCCCGGCCCGTCCATGGAGTATCCTGTGCCCCCTGCACGATACCGCCGACCAAAGAGATAGCCGCATGCTGCGAAGACTGGGAAATCCGGCCCTCCTCCCCCACGAACACCAGCGCCTGCGGGAGCGGCTCGAAGCCGCCCTGCCGGACCTGCGCGAGGTGTCGGCCCGCTACGTCTACTTCGCCGACTTCGAGACGCGGCCCGACGCGGCCACGGTGGAGCGGCTGGATGCCCTGGTGGCCGATGAGCCGGGGGGCGAGCCGGGGCCGGAGCGGGGCGAGGCGCTGCTGGTGACCCCGCGGCCGGGCACGGTCTCGCCGTGGTCCAGTCGTGCCACGGAGATCGCCCGCCTGTGCGGCATCCCCGGGCTGCGCCGGCTGGAGCGTGGTCGCATCATCTGGATCGAGCGCGCCGGCGGCGCTGCGCTCGACGACCACGCCTGGGCGGTGGTGGCCGCGCGGCTGCATGATCCCATGGTCGAGGTGGTCGAGGCCTACGATCCCGACGTGGCGGGGGAGGGGCTGTTCGTCCAGGCCGAGCCGGCACCGCTGAGCTGCGTGGACGTCCTCGGCGGCGGGCGCGAGGCACTGGCGGCGGCCGACGAGGCCCTCGGTCTGGCGCTGGCCGACGACGAGATCGACTACCTGGTGGAGGCGTTCCTCTCCCTGGGGCGCAACCCCACCGATGTCGAGCTGATGATGTTCGCCCAGGCGAACTCC
>CAZGJO010000034.1:0-6862 GCA_964525685.1 uncultured Ectothiorhodospiraceae bacterium
GACCGGCCCGGCAACGATCGGACCGGCCCGGCAACGATCGGACCGGCCCGGCAACGATCGGACCGGCCCGGCAACTATCGGACCGGCCCGGTGCACCCCTCCGAGCCCCCTAGCGCTCCACTCCTGGGGAGCGCCGCTGGAGGTGTCGGAGATCACGTCTTCGTGCTACGGCTGGTCGGGCAGGCGAAGCACCACCGCGCCCAGGCCGGAGAGATGCTCCGATCCCGTAGCGACCATCTCCGCGTCGCCCTCTCCACCGGCCGTGGCGACCACCACCTCGGCGTCCGCGAGCAGTTCAAGTCCTGCCCAGCCGGCGTCCGCCAGCTCCTCCAGCAGGTCGACGTCCCCCACTCCGGTGTTGATGGCGACCAGCAGACGGTCCTCGTCGTGCACCCGCTCGAAGGCCCACACCGGCCCTTCACCGATGACCTCGAGGTAGCGGCCCGAATGCAGTGCCGGCTCGGTGGTCCGTGCGCGTGCGAAGGCCGACACCTCCTCGAACACCGCCTCGTCCCACACCGGCCAGGCAGCACGGTCCCAGGGCATCGGCTCGCGGAACCACCGATCGGCGAAGTCCGCCCCCGAGGGCAGTGCATCGGTCTGTGCCATCCCCACCTCGTCGCCGTAGTAGATCGTCGGCAGGCCGGGCGCGGTCATGATCGCGACGTAGCCGGCCACCAGGCGGTCCATGTCGCCATCAGCCTCCTGCGCGAACCGGGACTGGTCATGGGATGACAGGTAGGTCTGTCGGCGGGGGAGCGCGTCGTCGGGGAGGCCCTCGGCGTCCAGCCACCTCGCCACAGGCATCGCCACGGCACGCGCATCTCCGCCGCGGGCGAAGGTGGCCAGCAACCGGTCGCGGAAGGGGAAAGCCGTCGCGGCGTCGAGCACATCGCCGTAGCTGTCGATCGTGGCAGGCTGCGCCCACACCTCACCCAGGATGAGGGTGTCGGGCCAGCGCTCGTCGATGACGGCGTCGAAGGCGCGCCAGAAGTCGCGTGAGGGCCCCTCGACATGGTCCAGGCGGAAGCCGTCGACCCCGACAACGTCGAGGTAGAAGGGAAGCGCCTCGTCGAACACGAACGTGCGTGCAGGTGGATGATCCAGATCGAGCTGCGGTAGCTCCGACAGCCCCGCGAAGGCGGCGTAGCCGTCGGGGCAGTCGGTGAACCGGTACCAGTCGTAGTACGGGCTGTCCTCGCACCGTTGCTGCGCGTCGACGAACCATGGGTGTTGGTTCGAGGTGTGGTTGAGGACGAGGTCGTACATGACCTTCATCCCACGTTCCTGGGCGCTGGTGATCAGGCTGCGGAACGCGTCAACGTCCCCGAAACGAGGATCGACGTCCAGCAGGTCCGTCGGGTGGTAACCGTGGAAGGCGGGCCCGGTGTTGACCGGGGACAGCCACAGCGTGTTCGCGCCCGTCGCGATCACGTGGTCGAGCCGCGCTTCGAGCCCTGCGAGGTCGCCGCCCATCCAGTCGGTGAGCGCGGCGGGGTACCCGGGATCATCGGGGTGGCCGGCCACCTGGGTGCCGTCGGCATCGCCGTCGGCGAAGCGGTCGACGAACACGTGGTAGATCACCGCGTCGGCAGGCCACTGCTCCGAGGCTGCGGTGTCCCACGTTGCACTGCCGGCCCTGGAGTCCGGATCGAGGGACGGCACGGTGCCGGTCGCCAGCAGGACAGCCGGGACCGTGAGCACAGCCAACAGGAGGACCACCAGCGCCACGCGGATCGCGGCTGGGCCACGGACGGCGGGGGCAGTGCTGTCCGCGGATCGCAGGTTGGGTGCAGTAGTGGCCGGTGCGCCCTCTTCCGTCACGTCGAGCCTCCATGTCAACCGAAGCTTCAGTCTGTGCACAGCTGCGGGGTGCAACCCTGGAGCGCACCATCATCCCGTCGCGGACCGGAGGAACACCGCCACCGTCCGGCCCGGCACGCGGAGCACTCCACCCTCAACCGCTGATCGATGGTTGACGGGGTCCACGGAGCGAGCGAGTACGGGGTGCAGCTTCCAACCACCGGGTCGTCGTCCCGTGAGGACCTCGTGCGGCTCATCGCCGAGGCTGGACCGCAGCTCAGCCGGCGTCGCATTGATCGCGAGCAGCAGATCGTGGTCCGCGCGGCCTGGTGACCCCTGGATCGACCAGACGACCACCCCCGGTACGGCGTCACGCCCGGTGACCCGGAACCGAAGGGCGGACAGCACAGCTGCCGCGCTGGGAAGGCCGAACAGCGGTGAGCTGGCCCGGATCCGTAGCAGTTCGAGGGTGCGGTCCCGGCAGGCTGCGATGTGGACGGGATCGGGGGCCGGGATGGCGCGCAGCAGGTGAGCGAGCAACTCGCGTCCCTGCGGATTGGAGGCCACCGGTGGAACGCCGATGCCCCACCGCGTGGTCTGTGCCGTCCAGTCGATGGCGTTGAACACCGTCCCCGACCGGTACGAGTCACGATCCAACGACTTGGACCGCAGCAGTTCCGAGCCGGCGTGCAGGAAGGGTGTCCCCTGGCCAAGCAGCGAGGTGGCAAGGGCAACCACCTGCATCCGCACACGATCGTCCATCGAGGTGGCCACGGGCAGCTTCGCGGCCAGGGCGTCGAACAGCGTCTCATTGTCGTGCGCGGAGACGTAGGCGACCTGATCCTGGGGCCGCCTCGCGTACCCGGCACCGGTGCCGCCATAGGCGATCTCCGTGCCGAGGCGGACCCGACCGTCCGTGCAGGGCACCGGCAACTCCGCGAGGTTGCCTGCCACCCCCAGCATCACCCGTTCTGTGAGGTGGAGGGCGAGGGTCCGCTCGTTGTCCCGCGCGGCCGGGCTGCTGCTGTGGGGCTCGGCGGCCGGGTCGCTGCCGTCGCCCCCGCCGGCCGAGCTGCTGCTGTGGGGCTCGGCGGCCGGGTCGCTGCCATCGCCCCCGCCCCCCTCTACCTCGACTGTAGCTTGAGGGTTATCGTCGTTCGGTTCCCACCACAGACCGGAAGCGAAGCCCTGCTCCCGTCGCGAGCCGGTGTGGTTGCCACCGCGCACCGCGTCGCGCAGCCGGTCGTCGAAGGTCCCGATCCCGCTACCGGCCAGGCCGTGTTGGGTCGCTTGCCGGAACCGGGCGTCACCGGCCACCTCGCCGAAGTTCCAGCCCTCGCCGTAGAGCACGATCGCACTGCCATCGACACCGTCCCGCTCCAGGGTGAGTCCGTCCAGCGCGGCGCGCAGCCGGCGGGCCTGGGCCGCGGGGTGGTGCCCGAGCAGGTCGAAGCGGAATCCGTCCACTCGATAGGCCCGCGCCCAGGTCAGCACCGCGTCGGTGATGAGCCGCTCCATCATCCTGTGCTCGGTGGCGGTGTTGGGGCAGCACGTCGAGGTGGTGACGCGCCCCAGGTCATCCAGACGGTGGTAGTAGCCCGGCACGATGCGGTCGAGCACGCTGAAGGGGTGTCGCCCAGCCCGGTGGGCGTGGTTGAAGACCACGTCCACCACCATGCGCAGCCCGATGCCGTTGACCGCGGCGACCAGTTCGCGGACCTCCCGGATGCGGGTCGGGCCGTCGGGGTCGGTGGCGTAGCTGCCCTCGGGCACCAGCCAGTGGTAGGGGTCGTAGCCCCAGTTGTAACCGTCGTGGTCCGCGACGGCCTGCTGCGCCGCCTGGGGCAGCGGGGAGTCGGGTGCCGGGGGCGAGAGCGACGGGGAGCCAGCCGCGCTGTCTGCGGCGGGGGTGACGATCGGCGTGATCCGGTCGCTGCGTCGCTCCGGGATCG
Source organism: uncultured Ectothiorhodospiraceae bacterium (assembly GCA_964525685.1). Lineage (GTDB taxonomy): Bacteria > Pseudomonadota > Gammaproteobacteria > Thiohalospirales > Thiohalospiraceae > Thiohalospira. The sequence goes on from CAZGJO010000034.1 coordinate 3,756, forward strand.
ACGCGATGTCGTTGATCGGCAGCAGGTGCAGGTGGCTGACACCGGCCTCGGCGAGTCGGCGCAGGTGGCGCACACCATGGCTGCCGGGCAGGCTGAAGGTGCGGTAGGTACCCCGCAACTCCTCGGGCACGCTGTCGTCGGCCGCGGAGAAGTCGCTGACGTGCAGTTCGTAGGCGACCATCCGTGCCTGCCCGGCGAAGGGGGGCTTGCGCGTGCCCTTCGCCCAGCCCCGCGGCGCGAGCGCCGGGTCCTCGAGGTCGTCGAGGTCGAGCAGCAGCGACCACCGGGAGTCGGCGCTCAGGCCCACCGACCACGGGTCGGTCACCACGTTGCGCACGATCCGGTCCTCGCCCGGGTCGTAGACCTCCACCTCGAAGCGGTAGGCGGTGCCGCGCCACCGTGGTGTGCCCGTGATCTCCCACAGCCCCGACGGGGCTCGGGTCATGGGCGTCGGCGGCTCGTCGTCGGCGTCGTTGGTGTCGTCGTCGGCGTCGTTGGTGTCTGCGTCGGCGTCGTTGGTGTCCTCACCGGCGTCCTCGCTGTCCTCACCGGCGTCCTTGGTGTCCTCACCGGCTCCCTCGCTGCGTTGCCCGCTCGCTCGCCCGGCGGCCGACCACCCTGCGCTGGCCGCATCCCCATCCAGTGCCGTGGGCGGTACCCAGGGCTCGGGCCTCGGCTCGGCGGTGCGGTGCAGGAGCACGGCGCGGGCGGTGGGCGCCCACACAGCGATGGTCGGTCGCCCGTCATCGTCCCAGCGCACGCCGAGCGGTGCGTCCGTCGCGTACCGCTGGTCGACGAGCAGCGCGGTCTGCACCCCGCTGGCCGCGACCAGTTGGCCGTCCCGGTCGGTCGCCGCCACCGCCAGTTGCCCGCTGAGCCAGTGGTCCTCCACCTCGGCGTCGGCACCGAGGTGGAGCGCGGGACGCCCTTTGAGATGTCGGAAGCCGTCGCGGTCGGTGAGCTCGGTGGGCAGACCCTCCGGGTGTAGGAGGAGTTCGCACACGTGGTCGGCGCCGACGACGCGACCGCCCTCGACCTGGAGGCCACCGTCGGCGGCGACGAGGAGCTGGAAGTGCAGACCGGTGTCGGCCGCGGCCGACCAGGTGAGGAGCGCAGGGGTCACCAGGTGGGCCCGCCGCCAGCGCAGGTCGCGCTGGTCGTCGGGGTCGGGAGCTGGCCGGGGAGCTGGTGAGGACACGGGTGCAGTCTGGCACGGCGGTGGCCGCCCTGCCCGGTCCCTCCCGGCGCCCGCACCTACAGTGCCAGGATGGTGACCGCAGAGCAGCCGCCGGCCGACCTGCTGCCCCCTGCGTCCGCGTTGGCCGTCCTGCTGCCAGCCGACATCGACCTCGCCACGGGTCGTGGCCTGCGCCACCCGCAGGCGCACGAGGCCTGGTGCGGGATGGTCTGGGGCCGGCTCGGTCGAGGTGATCGCGCTGCCGCGGCCTTCGCGCTCGTCACCGCACGGCAGTTAGCGCCGTGGATCGCGGCGGAGCGGGGCCGACTGCGGCGGGAGCTGGGTGACCACGCCGGCGCCGCTCGGCTCGAGGAGCCCGCCCTGTCGGTGGCCGAGGACCCGGTGGACCGGGCGATGTTGCTGATCTCACTGGCTGCCGACGCCGTCGGTCACGCGGACGCCGCGGTTGCGGGGCAACGGCTCGCCACGGCCCTGCGGGTCCTCAACGAGGAGGCCCCACCCGGACCGAGGCGTGAACGGCAGCGGTTGCGCGCGGGCTGGGTCGAGGTGGAGATCGCGTTGCTGCGGGGACAGGTACCGGACGACTCGGCGTTGCCTTCTCTGGACGCTGACGGCGAGCTCCGGCTGCCCCCGCCCTACGTCGCGGGCTCGCGCTTCCACCTCGCGAAGGGCCTGCTCTTCGCCGGCGTGCTGCGCGCGGACCGCACGCTGCTCGACCTGGCGTTGGAGCACGCACCCCCGGCGCTGTGGTGGGCGGTGCAGTTGGCGCGGGCTGCGCATGGCGTTGCGGGCGCCGAGGTGGCGGGTCAGCGCGCCCGGGCGGCGATCGTGCCCCTGCCAGGATGACGCGTTGGGGGCGCGGTCGCCCTGGCTGACCGGGCAGGGAGCGCTTACACGGGTCTGGGCGGTCTCGGCGGTAGAGTCGGGGGAAGATGGCTTCCCCCCGAACGACCCGACGCGCACGGCCCTCCCACCCACCGTTGTGGCTGGTCGAGGGCCTCGACATCGTCGGGCGCAAGCGGTGGTTGCTCGCGCTGGTGGTGTTCGGTGTGGTCGCGATCGGGGCTGTGGCATCCCTGGTCTTCCCCGCCACCATCCCCGCCACGCTTGGCGTCGGCGCCGCCGTCGGTGTGGCCGCGTTGCTCCTCGGGCTCGCTGCAGCCGTCGCCAGCGACGCCACGGACCTGATCGTGCGTGGACCACGGCATGTGGCAGCCGCCGGTGGGGAGCTGGTCGCCGTGCTCCCACGCGACCCGAGCGTCGTGGCCGCCGGCCCCCTGGCCGCAGCGATCGAGGAGGTTCGCCAGCCGGGAGAGCCCCTGCTGCTCGCCATGGCCACGGCTGGGCGCGACGCCCGGCGCACGGTCGCCTGGACGGACGCGATCGGGCGCGCGTTGGTCACGCGTGAGCTGGGCGTGCTGCGGGTGGATCTGGCCTCGGGGCGCTCTGAGGAGCCGGGCCTGCTGGAGGTGGTACGCGACGGAGAGCGGCTCGCCGATGTCGTCGAGTTCGAGCCGGGCGTGAAGTCCGCCCGGCTGCGCGCCGGCCGCGACCTCGGTGCGGCGTTGGGCGCGCTCACCGAACTGCCGGGCAGGCTGCCGCGCGACCTCGAGATCCTGTTGGTGTCCCTGCCGACAGCGGTCAACCGACCGGTGGTCGCCGCGGCGGCGGCGCTGGACCACGTCCTGGTGTTGGTCGAACGGGACCGCACCTCGAGGGTCGACCTCATCGCCAGCCTTGACGCCCTCGAGGCGGCGGGTACCGATGCCCAGGTGGTGCTGCTCGACACCTCGACGGCACTGCGGTTGGCACCTCCCGTTGAGGTTGACCCTGACGAGCGGCCCTCGAAGCGCAGCATCGCCTCCACGGTCGGTACACCGCCCACGGTGGCGCCGGGTTCGGACGGTGC
>CAZGJO010000034.1:6962-11395 GCA_964525685.1 uncultured Ectothiorhodospiraceae bacterium
GATCACGCCGCCGGCCACGGCGATGACGAAGCGCGGTAGCCGTTGTGGAGCCGCTGATGCCTCGTCGCCCGATCCCGCTGCTGCCTCGACACACCGGGGTCCGTGCCCCGCGACCTGACGGTGCTCGCGGCTACCTCGGTGTCGCGGTGCTGGTGCTGCTCGCCGCCGTCCTGGCTGCCTGCACGGGTTCGAGTCAGCCCGCCTCGGTCGACTGGCGCAACGTGCAGATGGACCTGCCTGCGGACTGGTACCTGTTCGAGGACGAGGCCGACCGCCTGAGCATCTCCAACCAGGACATCGGCATCGGGGACGTCGCGGGAGAGCCCAACGACTGGCCCGAGGGCGACGTCGTCGCCATGTTCTTCACCTACGAGCCGACCACCGGGCCGGGTGACTGGCGGGAGCTGCTCGACCAGCTCGACGCGGAGATCGAGGCTGACAACCAGCTCCGGCTCCAGGGTGAGGTGCCCGCGACACAGCTGATCTATCGCTACGAGACCGAGGGTGTGCTCACCCGTGAGATGGTGGTGGTGATCCCCTCGCGCGCCATCGTCCTGCTCGCGCAACCGGTGCCACCCCCCGGCAGCGCCGATCAGACCGAGGTGTTCCTGGCCCACCTCGACGACTTCATGGGCGTGCTCGAGTCAGCGGTGTTCGGGGCGCCGGTCCTGGACTGAGGCAGTAGTGGCTGGTGCGGGCCGCCCGAAGGTCCTGGTTCGGTGCGCCGGCGAGCGGCGTCGACGTCGAGGTGGTCGTTCGGCTGGGCCAGCCGCGACCCTCGATCGCCACCCCGGCGCCGACCTGGTCGAACACCGGGCTCATGCTGTTGCGTCGTTGACCGTCGGAGTCCATCCAGGCCTGCATGATCCAGGTGGCGTTCGCCTGTGCGGAGGTCATCCCCTCCCGGCGGAACCCGCCGGCGGAGGCGAAGTCCTCTCCGATCGCCCGCCAGCAGCACGCCGCGTCGTCGACCAGCGAACATCAGCGCAGGTTCCGGTCGAGCATGGTTGCTGTCTGCGCGCGGGTGACCTCAGCGGCGGGGCAGAAGCGGCCGACGCCGCAGCCGTTGACGATGCCCGCCCGCTCCAGCGCGCCGACCGAGCCGTCGTGGGTGCTGCCGACGTCGCTGAAGGAGGATGGGACCGGGTTCAACAGCAGCGCCCGGGCGAAGAAGGCCGCCATCTGTGCCCGACTCAACCGTGCATCGGGGCAGAATCGGGTTGCGGAGCAACCGTTGGTCAGCCCCGCTGCCTCCAGGGCCTCCGCGTCCAGCGCCTGTTCGTCGTCAACGTCGTCGAAGCGTCCCTTGGGGTACGTGGCCCGTGGCAGCTCGAGCGCACGCACGAGCATCTTGGAGAACTCGGCCCGCGTGACCGACGCCACGGGGCAGAAGCGTGAGGAGCCGCAGGGATCCGCGATGCCCTGGGCGCTGATGCGTTCGATCGCTGAGGCGTGGGTGCTGCCTGCCGGCACGTCGCCGAAGCTGCTGGAGGACGGAGCGGTGGGGGACACCTCGCCGAGCGGGCGGCGGAAGTTCTGCGTCACCCACACCCGGTTGCCGTCGACCACGACACCGATACCCACTTCGGTGACCCGGTCGTCGAGGATGTTGCGCCGGTGCCCTTCGGAGTTCATCAGCGCCTGATGGATGCGCTCGACGTTGGGGCCGTAGCCGACGTTCTCTGAGACCCGCTGCCAGCCGGTGATCTCCGTCGTGAAGTCGGGATTGTGGAACAGCCGTGACTCGCGTGCCATGCGGTCGCTGTGGGAGCGGGCGACGGTGCGGATGTCGGTGCGCTCGCTCAGGGCGCCGAGTCCCGCCTTCGCGCGCTCCACGTTGGTCAGCGCGAGGAAGTCGAGTTCGAGTTCCCGGGGTGAGGTAGCTGCGTTGGCGGGTTCAGCGGGGAACCCGACGAGCAGGACGGCAGCACCGAACACGATCGCGAGGAGAGCGCGGAACCTGTGCGCGGTGACGGTCATGTCCGGTTCATCCGTGATCCGGGGCGGGGTGCGGTCTGGTCATGGCATCGGACTGCTGCGCCGATGCCTTTACGCAGAGTAGATGGGGTGTGCGCTCTCCGTTGTTTTCGCTGGTGAGGTCCGGTCCTTCCCCTTCGTCCATCCGGTGACGCAGGAGCTCGTGGTATAAGTGCGGCGATCAGACGGGGGGCCAGCGTGGCGCAGTGAGTCCTGTGGCTGCTGTGCGTTGAAGGGACGTCTGTGGCGAGGTGTGGTCACTCTGCGCACGACCATGACCTACACTGTGTGCGTTTCTTGTGCTCTGGCGCACCGAACTTCAGGCTGTCGCGGAATCTGCCGATGGGCGTAGGCGGGCGCGACGTGCGTGCCACACCCCCGCGTTGTCCGAATAGGTGACACCGATGCACATGACTCCCCTTCCCGGCCGGGATCTGGTCAACGCACGTGACCGGCACGAGGGGCGCTCCTCCCGGCCTGGCCATGGGGGGTCGGGATCGCGGTCGCGTCGCCGGCAGCCACTACCCGGGGCCCGGCTGCGCTCGTTCGCAGCCAGGATCGGCCTGATTGCCGTGCTCGCCACCGTGCTGGTCCCCCTCGACCAGCCGGCGTCGTGGACCACGCCTGTAACCCTCAGCGAGACCTTGAGGGATCTACCGGCGGCAGGAGACGCGGCTGCAGCAGGTGGCGCGCGCGGTGCCGGTTCGTTCGGACTCGCCGCTGAGGACGATGACGCTTCGACAGGCAGCGGGTCCGATCAGGAGGGCCTCAGCACGGACGATCCTGGTGCGCAGGACCACCTCGTCGCCAGCCTCTCTGCACTGATCGAGACACCCATCGCGTTCAACATGGTGGGTCTGGCCGCGCCCGCGAGTGCCGGCGACATCGCCGTGCGTACCTCCGCCGACGGTCTGTCCTGGTCCGCATGGGAGCCGGCCGCCTACCTCGATGTCGAGGACGGCCCCGACCCCGGCAGCACCGAGGATCGCAGCAGCTCATCCGGTCGACACACCGAACCCGTCTGGTTCTCTGAAGCGCGCCACCTGCAGGTCAAGGTCGACGGCGCCGAGGTGTCCGACCTCGAGGTGACGATCATCGACTCGATGCACCTCAACGACGGGCCGGTAGAGCGCCACGTAGATCCGGGTATCGGCAGCCCGGCCGACGCCGCCGACCTCGACATCATCTCCCGGGCGAGGTGGGGTGCCGACGAGTCCCTCGGGGGCTCGACCCGAAGCGTCGACGAGGTCCACATGGGCGTCGTGCACCACACGGCCCACAGCGCTTCCGCGTCGGTGGCCAACGGCTACTCCCGGGATGAGGCGCCCGGGGTCGTCCGGGCGATGCACCGGTACCACACGCAGTCGCTCGGCTGGGCCGACATCGGCTACAGCGTGATCATCGACCGGTTCGGTCGCATCTACGAGGGCCGCAAAGGTGGGTTCACCAACGGGGTGATCGGCGCGCACGCTGCCGGCTTCAACACCGGTTCCTTCGGCGTCTCGGTCATCGGCAACTTCGTCGATGTCCAGGCCCCGCCGGCCGCCATCGAGAGCCTCACCGAGGTGATCGCGGTCAAGTCGGCTATCCACGACATCGATCCGACGGGGTGGACGAACAAGGTCGGCAATGGCGCCTGGAACCCGACCATCGTGGGGCACCGTGACGTCGGTCGGACCTCCTGTCCGGGGCGCATCCACGACCTCCTACCAGAGATCCGTTCCGAGGCGAGCGAGACCTCCGTGCGGTTCCCGGATGTGCCGTCGAGTTCGCCCCACCGTGGGCCGGTGCTCGCACTGGCTGATGCGGGGGTGACCAACGGGTGCGAGTTGAACCTGTACTGCCCCTCGCTCACGTTGACCCGCGCCCAGGCCGCGTCGTTCATGCTGCGGGCTTTCGAGATGGAGCCCATCCCGGGCTCACCGTTCCATGATGTCCGCGGCGACAGTGTGCACGCCCCGGCGATCAACGCGCTGGTCGACCGTGGCTGGTTGATCGGCTATGAGGACGGCACCTTCCGTCCCGGCGAACAGCTCACCCGCGGGCAGCTCGGCACGTTGCTCGCTCGGTCCTTCGACGACCCTGAGATCGCGGCGATGGTGGCGGCGCAGATCGCCGAGGAGGAGACGGTCGCTGGCGGGGAGACGGTCGCTGGGGGGGAGACGGTCGCTGGCGGGGAGACGGTCGCTGGGGATGAAGATGATGCGGACACCGAGCAGCGCGCTGCTACCGAGCCCATCCCAGCGGAACTGGTGACGCCCTACCCGGACGTCGATCCGCGCATGACGCACTTCGACGGCATCATGACGCTCGCTGCCCGTGGGGTGCGGGGTAACTGCGACGGTCGCGGCAGCTTCTGCCCCGAGGACGAGGTCAAGCGGGACTCCACCGCGAGCTTCGTCTATGAGGTCCGCAAGGCACACGGGCTGCGGTGACGGCTCGGCCCGCGCGCGGGG
>CAZGJO010000034.1:11495-13574 GCA_964525685.1 uncultured Ectothiorhodospiraceae bacterium
GCGGGCGCGTCCTCGGTGCGGTCCCGCGGGGGCGCGGGCGCGTCCTCGGTGCGGTTGTGCAGCGTTTCGACGTGTTTGGCGTCGTTTCGCTGCACAGCTCGGGCGTGGGCGGGGTCCGGGCGGGGTGATCCCGTGGGCGGGGTCCGGGCGGGGCGGCCCCGCGGGCCGGGCTCCCGGCGCCAGCCGGCCATCCGGGCGAGCCCGGTGATGGCCCGCGCGGTGCGATCACCGGTTGGTGAGTTCGATCCCCCGCTGCAGGAACGAGGCCACGCGGTCGCGCCGCTCTTCCTCGCCGCCGCAGAACCGCGTGCCGTCCTCACAGCCGCGCGTGAGGCCGGCCTGCGCCAACGTGTCGATGGCTGGCGTGTGGACGCCGGCCGGGCCGACGTCGACGAAGCCCGCGGAACGCGTCGCCGGGGATAGCTCGAAGGCCCGCACGAACACCGATGCGAGCTGCGCCCGCGTCAGCGGATCCGACGGCCCGAAGGTCCCGTCGGTATAGCCGGTCAGCACGCCGGCCTGATCAACCGCGGCGATCGCCGCAGCGCGCGGATCGGCCGTGTCCACGTCGGGGAAGCGGGTGTCGTCGAACCCGGCGACATCGAGGTCGAGAGCTACCGCGATCGCCGCCGCGATGTCAGCGCGCTCCTTCGCTGCACCGGGGCAGTAGCGCTCCTCGTCACAGCCGCGGAGCACACCGCTGCGCGACAACTCCTCGATCGCGGGGCCGTGGTGGCTGTTCGGGTCGACGTCCTTGTACAGCCCGCCGTGGTCCCGCCAGTCCTTCTTCGGCGCGAGCTCCGGCCCCGTCTCCGGCGCGTCTTTGTGCCAGTGCTCGGAGTCGCCGCTGTCGTGCTCCGGGACGTCACCCCGTTCCAGTGCGTCGAGGAGCGAGTGGTAGGGGTTGATGCGGTAGGGGCCGTCGGGGCCGGTGACCTCGATCTCGAAGTGGAGGTGGGGGGCGATGCCCTTGGCGTTGCCGGAGTCCCCGTTCCAGCCGATCAGTTCGCCGCGTTCCACCCGCAGGCCGCGGGCGGTGCCGTGCTTGTGGATGGCGGCGACGATGCGAGGTGCATAGGCGTGCTCGATCCCGCCGACATCGTCATCGAGCCACGCCCCGGGCTTGCCGTCGTCACCGATCACCCGCTCCGGCGTGTCGTTGTTCAGGTGGACGTAGGAGTAGCGGTGCCCGTCGTCGCCACGGATGGAGATCATCCATCCGTAGTGCGGCTCACCGAGTTCCGACCATCCGTCACGATCGGGGTCGTACGGCGCGAAGGTGATCGTCCCGCCCACCGCGGCGTACACCGGACGGTGTTTGGGCGCCATGATGTCGGTCGCGGCGTGGAGGCGGTTTCCGCCACCGCGCAGCTGCAGGAAGTCGTCGATGAAGCGCACATCGAGGTCGGGCTTCGCGATCGGGAAGGTCAGGTCGACCACCTGCGGGGTGGTGTCCACGATCGGGCTCTGCGGGCTGTCCTCGGGCGCCGGGACGATGTCGTCGTAGCTCTTGCCGGTCACCGCGCCAGCTGCCGACGCGAGCACCAGCAGCGCGACCAGCGTCATCGCGGCGGTGTCGCGGACCCGGTGCCGTCCTGGCGGCTCACCGTCGCCCGCATCGCGACGGGCCGTGACGGTGCGGCCTGGCATGGAGACTCCGTTCGTGGGGATGCACGCGCCCGCACCCGCGGGGCGTGCGACCGAGCGCTCTGCCGTGCGGGCAAGCGCACGGGTAACCGGGCGTCTAACCGGGTGTCCAACCGGGCGTCCACCTGCACGCACAACCACACGTTCAACCACACATTCAGCCACCCGTTCAGCCACACGTTCAGCTGCACGTTCAGCTACATGGTCAACCGCTCGTAGATGTACAGGTCGGCGCATCCTTGCGGATATCGACCGTCGGGCCGGTGAACCTGACCACACGCCCCGTTCGGCGCACGCGATGAGCACTCACCGCGCACTGCTGGTCTTGCCTCCGGTCCGGACCACATCGGCCGGAGCGGCGTCGCTCGGGGGTAGCCTGACCCAATCACCTCGACGGAGCATTCGCGTGGACATCTCGATCATCGGCGTCGG
>CAZGJO010000035.1:0-13436 GCA_964525685.1 uncultured Ectothiorhodospiraceae bacterium
CGAGATCTTCGACTACGGCCGTCCCGCCTCGGTGACCCTGGCGGTGCTGGTGGACCGCCCCGGCCGCGAGCTGCCCATCGCCGCCGCCATCGCCGGCGCTCGGCTCGACCTCGCCGCCGGGGAGCAGGTCACCCTCGACGGGCCGGACCCGCTGACCCTCTCCCTCCACGACCTGAATCGAGGCGACGCCCCGGCATGATGCGCCAGAACATCCAGCTCGACGAGAACAAGCGCCTGCGCCACTTCATCACCACCGAGGGCCTGCCGCGCCAGACCCTGGTGGAGATCCTGGACACCTCCGAGTCGTTCGCCACGGCGGCGGCGCAGAACGTCAAGAAGGTGCCGCTGCTGCGCGGCAAGACCATCGTCAACCTCTTCTTCGAGCCGTCCACGCGCACCCGCAGTACCTTCGAGCTGGCGGCCAAGCGGCTGTCGGCGGACATCCTCAACATCAACATCGCCGCCTCCTCCACCACCAAGGGCGAGAGCCTGCTGGACATGCTGCACAACCTGGAGGCGATGCAGTGCGACATGTTCGTGGTGCGCCACGCCGAGTCGGGGGCGGCCCACTTCATCGCCAACCATGTCAGCCCCGGCATCGCGGTGGTCAACGCCGGTGACGGCCGCCACGCCCACCCTACCCAGGCGATGCTGGACATGTTCACCATCCGCCGCCACAAGGGCGAGTTCCACAAGCTCACCGTGGCCATCGTCGGCGACATCCTCCACTCGCGGGTGGCGCGCTCACAGATCCACGCGCTGACCACCCTCGGCGTCAACGAGCTGCGCGTGGTGGGGCCGAAGACGCTGCTGCCGGAGGCGGTGGAGGCCCTCGGGGTCCACGTCTACCACGACCTGGAAGAGGGGCTGCGCGACGCCGACGTGGTCCTCACCCTGCGGCTCCAGCGCGAGCGCATGGACGGGGCCCAGCTCCCCAGCGAGCGGGAGTACTTCCACCTCTACGGGCTGACATCGGAGAAGCTGCGGGTGGCGAAACCGGACGCCATCGTGCTCCACCCCGGCCCCATCAACCGCGGCGTGGAGATCAGTTCGGAGGTGGCCGACGGCCCGCAGTCAGTGATCCTTGAGCAGGTCACCCACGGCATCAACGTGCGCATGGCGGCCATGGCGCTGGTCATGGGGCAGCAACCGGGCAAGGAGACGGAGGCGCGCACATGAACATCCTGATTCGTGGCGGCCGGGTCATCGATCCGGCCCGGGGACTCGACAACGAGACCAACGTGCACGTGGCCGACGGCCGGATCGTCTCGGTGGGCGACGCCGAACCGGCCCACTTCGAGGCCGACGAGACCATCGACGCCACCGGGCTGGTGGTGGCGCCGGGCCTGGTGGATCTGCAGGCCCGGCTGCGCGAGCCGGGCCAGGAGCACAAGGCGAGCATCGCTTCCGAGGCGGCCGCGGCGGTGGCCGGCGGGATCACCACGCTCTGCTGTCCGCCGGACACCGACCCGATCATCGACACCCCGGCGGTGGCCAGCCTGCTGCTGGAGCGGGCCGAGGACATCGGTCTGAGCCGGGTGCTCCCCATCGGCGCCCTGACCACGGGCCTCGACGGCGAGCTCCTCAGCGAGATGGCCAACCTGCGCGCCGCCGGCTGCGTCGCCTTCTCCAACCACCGCTATCCGGTGACTGACAGCCAGATCCTGCGCCGCGCGCTGGAGTACGCCGCGACCCACGACCTGACCGTGTTCATCCACGCCGAGGACCCGTGGCTGGCCCGCGGCGGCTGCGCCCACGACGGCCCCATCGCCACCCGCCTCGGTCTGCCCGGGATCCCGACCTGCGCCGAAACCGTGGAGATGGCCCGCCAGCTCACCCTCATCGAGCAGACCGGTGTGCGCGCCCATTTCTGCAAGGTCTCCAGCGCCGCCGGGGTGGAACTGCTGCGCCGCGCCCGCGACAACGGGCTGGCCGTGACCGCCAACGTCAGTATCAACCAGCTCCATCTCACGGAGATGGACATCGGCGGCTACAACGCCCTCGCCCACGTCCGTCCACCGCTGCGCAGCCAGCGCGACCGCGACGCCCTGCGCGCGGCGGTGGCCGATGGTCTGGTCAGCGCCATCTGCTCCGACCACCAGCCCCACGACGATGACGCCAAGCTGCTCCCCTTCCGCGAGAGCGCGCCGGGGATCTCGGGGCTGGAGACCCTGCTCGGCCTGACCCTGCGGCTGGTGGACGAGGGCGTGGTCGATCTGCCCACGGCACTGGCACGGGTCACCAGCGGGCCGGCCGAGGTCCTCGGCCGCCGCACCGGGACCCTGGAGAGCGGCGCCCGCGCCGACCTCTGCCTCTTCGATCCGGGCACCGAGTGGCGCGTGGCGCCGGAGGCCTTCACCAGCCAGGGCCACAACAGCCCCTATGGCACCTGGCACCTGAAGGGCCGGGTCCGCTACACCCTGGTGGACGGCCAGCCGGTACATACCGCCCCGGAGCCGACCGCCGCACCCACCTGAAGAGTCGGGGTTCGCCGATGACCGAGTTTGCACAGCTCGCCCCCAGCGGCCGCCTGGCCCGGGTCATGGAACGCCTCGACAGCGCCGCCCGCGCCGCCGGACGCGATCCGGTCGACATCGGCCTGGTCGCGGTCAGCAAGTACCACCCCGCCGAGGCCATCGCCGCGCTGGCCGAGGCCGGTCAGACGCGTTTCGGCGAGAGCTACGCCGACGAGGGCATCGCCAAGATGGCGGCGCTGGCCGACCACGCCCTCGAGTGGCACTTCGTCGGCCCCATCCAGTCCAACAAGACCCGGCGCATCGCCGAACACTTCCACTGGGTCCACGGCATCGAGCGGGAGAAGATCGCCCGTCGGCTGTCGGACCAGCGTCCGGAGGCGCTGGGCCCGCTGCCGGTCTGCCTGCAGGTCAATCTCAGTGGCGAGGCGAGTAAGGCCGGCTGTGATCCGGAAGAACTGCCGGCCCTGGCGCGCACGGTGGCCACGCTGCCCCGTCTGCGGCTGCGCGGCCTGATGACGCTGCCGGCTCCGACCAGCGATCCGGCCGAACAACGCCGGCCCTTTGCCCGCCTGCGGGCCCTGCTGGCCTCCCTGCGCACCGATCTGGTCGAGGCCGGTCTGGTCGACGCCGAGCAGCTCGACACCCTCTCCATGGGGATGTCCGGCGATCTGGAGGCCGCCGTGGCCGAGGGGGCCACGCTGGTACGGGTCGGCACCGACCTGTTCGGCCCGCGGCCGGCAAACGGGGCTGGCTGAGCACGGCGCGTTCCTTTACGCTTGGCGCCACGCAGAACGAGGAGTATTCAGGCATGCAGGATCAGACCATCGGGTTCATCGGCGGCGGCAACATGGCGCACAGCCTCATCGGGGGGCTTATCGCCGACGGCGTACCGGCGGAGAACATCCGGGTTGCCGATCCGGGCGATCCGGTCCGCCACCAGCTCACCGCCGATTTCGCCGTGCCGACCCAGCGGGATAACGGCGGCATGGCGGACTGCGATGTCCTGGTGCTGGCGGTGAAGCCGCAGATGCTGCACACGGTCGTGGACGAAATGGCGGAGGAGATCCGCGAACGGCGCCCCCTGGTCATCTCCGTGGCCGCCGGTGTGCGGCTCGGCACCCTGACGCGCTGGTTGGCCGACGACACCCTGCCGCTGGTGCGCGCCATGCCCAACACCCCGGCGCTGGTCCAGAGCGCCGCCACCGGCCTGTGCGCCAACGTCGTGGTCACCGACGGGCAGCGCGCCCTGGCCGAGGCGATCCTGCGCGCCGTGGGCATCACCCTGTGGGTGGAAGACGAGACCCGGCTGGACGCGGTCACCGCCATTTCCGGCAGCGGTCCGGCCTACTTCTTCCTGTTCATGGAGGCGCTGGAGGCGGCCGGCGAACGCCTGGGACTCGACGCGGCGCAGGCCCAGCGGCTGGCGGTGCAGACCGCCTTCGGCGCCGCCAAGATGGCGCTGGAGAGCCCCGACGACCCGGCCGAGCTGCGTCGCCGCGTGACCTCCCCCGGCGGCACCACCGAGCGCGCCCTGGAGGTCTACGACAGCGGCAACCTGCGCGACCTGGTCGCCGAGGCTGCGGAGGCCGCCCGCGTCCGGGCCGACGAACTGGCCAACCTGCTCGACGAACACTGAGGAACCCGCATCCATGACCGGCCCCTACGCCAACAACGCCGCCGCCTTCCTGGTCCAGACCCTGTTCGGGCTCTACATCCTGGCGGTGATGCTGCGCACCCTGCTGCAGTGGGTCCGCGCCGACGCGCGCAACCCCATCACCCAGTTCCTGATCACCATCACCAACCCGCCGCTGCTACCGCTTCAGCGGCTGCTGCCCGCCATCCGGGGGCTGAGCCTCGGGGCCGTGGTACTGCTGCTGGTCCTGCAGGGGATCCAGATCGCCCTGATGCTCGCCCTGAGCGATCGGACCGGCTCGCTGGAAGGCATCACGGTGATGGCCGTCGCCGAACTGCTGCAGCTCCTGATCCAGGTCTACACCTTCGGCCTCATCATCTATGTCGTGCTGAGCTGGCTGGCGGTCCTCGGCTCCATGCGGCCGAACCCCGTCTCCAGCCTGCTGGAAGAGCTGCTGGGGCCGGTGCTGCGCCCCATCCGCCGGATGATGCCGGACCTCGGCGGCATCGACCTCTCGCCCATCGTGCTGATCATCGGCCTGCAGCTGGTCGCCATCCTGTTCGTCGCCCCCATCCGGGACGCAGCGCGGGTGCTGCTCTCCGGCTGACGCCGACGGGCGCCGCGGACCCCGACTGTCCTTCCGGCTACTCGAGCAGATCCACGTAAAGCGAGTCGACCGGCAGGTCGATGGCCAGCTCCGGCAGGGCCACCGTGTCGCCGGCGGCGTAGGTCTCCACCAGCCAGCGGTCGTCGTCGGTGCGGCGGAACAGTTCGACGCCGGGGTGTTCCGGGTCGACCAGCAGGTAACCGCGCAGGCTCGGCAGGGCGCGATAGGCGTGGAACTTGCGGCCGGTGTCGTAGCCGGCGGTGCTCTCGGAGAGGACCTCGGCGACCAGCACCGGCGCATGCTTGACCCGACGGCTGACGGCATCGTCGGCGTCGCAGGTCACCACCACATCGGGGTAGAAGGCGGCATCGGCCGCCGCCACCCGCACCTGCACGTCGGACATGAAGGTATGGCAGGGGGTGCCGCGCAGCTGCTGGCGCAGCCAGAAGGCCAGGTTCATGGCCACGATGTTGTGTCGATCCGTCGTCCCTGTCATGTCGAACACCTCTCCCTGGATATACTCGAAACGGCCTTCCCGGCCCTCCTCCCACGCCAGGAAATCCTCCCAGCTCATGTCGCGATGACTCGCCGTGGCTTCCATGGTCTCGTCTCCGTTGCGCGCTCCGTCTGCCATGGGGCGAGCATAGCAAGCGTCCGGGTGGACCTCCAGATGCCACCCGCACCCTTCCCCCGGTTGTTCACGCCATTCACCTGCTACGCTTTTTACTGAAGCCGATCCGGCCTGTGCGCGATGCGGGTCCGGGCCGGCGTCCCCTTATCCCGCCGCAGGCACGAGGTTGATATGACGCACCCCACCACGATCCTGATGACCGAATTCGTCACCCACGATGTCCAGCGCTTCATCCTGGAGCGTCCGCCGGATTTCGACTTCACTCCCGGCCAGGGGGTGAAACTGGCCATCGACCAGCCGGAGTGGCGGGACAAGGGGCGTCCCTTCACCCCCACTTCACTGCCTTCGGACGGGGTCGTCGAGTTCATCATCAAGGGCTATCCGGAACACGACGGGGTCACCCACGCCATGCAGAGCCTGAGCGCCGGAGACCGGCTCCTGATGTCCGAGCCCTTCGGCTCCATCGCCTACCGGGGCCCCGGGGTGTTCATCGCCGGCGGCGTGGGCATCACGCCCTTCATCCCCATCTTC
The DNA here is from genome assembly GCA_964525685.1 of uncultured Ectothiorhodospiraceae bacterium. GTDB lineage: Bacteria > Pseudomonadota > Gammaproteobacteria > Thiohalospirales > Thiohalospiraceae > Thiohalospira. Next base: position 5,880 of record CAZGJO010000035.1, read on the forward strand.
CGGATGCTCCATCGGGAGGGTCGGCTGGCCGGCAACCACCTGCTGTACACCAGCAGGACCCCCGCCGATATCGTCTGCGAGAAGGAACTCGCTCACTACCTGGGCGAGCGCGCCCGGTTCCTCTGCAGTCGGGAGGGTAGTGAACACTGCCTGCCCCGGCGCATCGATCGGGCGTATCTGGAGGAGACCATCGACGATTACGGCCAGCACTTCTACCTCTGCGGGCCGCCCCCCTTCGTCTCGGCGCTCAACGAGACGCTGGTCGAGCTGGGCGCCACACCGGAGGCCCTGGTCTTCGAAGGCTGATTGGTCGCCGGCATCAGGCCATGTGACGCGCGCAGCCTTTACGCAATACGTATTGCGTAATAGGCTTTTCCGATGATAAGGACATTCGCGGACAAGTCGACTGCGGCCCTGTTCAGTGATCGTGCAGTGCGGCACATTGCCGGGACACTACGGAACAAGGCACGGCGCAAACTGCTGCAACTGGATGCGGTATCCCATGTCGAGGAATTGACTGTGCCGCCGGGAAACCGCCTGGAAAAACTGAGAGGGAAGCGAGCAGGTCAAACGATGACCATCGATCGCGAACAACTCGGCACCATGGATTTCGATGATCTGGCTGATACGGGTGAGGATGGGATGGACGCCCCCGTTTCACCCGGCGAGATCCTGCGCGAAGAGTTCATGCGACCATTGGAACTTTCCGCCGCTGCACTCGCTCGCGCCCTTCATGTGCCGGCCAATCGAGTGACCGGGCTGCTCAACGAGCAGCGCGGCATTACCGCCGACACAGCGCTGCGTCTGGCCCGCTACTTTGGTACCACTCCGGAGTTCTGGATGCGCCTGCAGGCGGAGTATGAACTGCGCCGGGCGCGCCGTGACGCCGCGCGGATCAATCGCGAGGTCTCACCCCGCGTCGCCTGACCCCATGCCCGAGACCATCCACGGCTTCCCGCCCATCAGCGCCGCCGACGCGCGGGTGCTGATCCTCGGCAGCGTGCCGAGTGCGGCGTCCCTGGCGGAAGAGGCCTACTACGCCCATCCGCGCAACGCCTTCTGGCCGATCATGGCGCGCCTGCCGTCCACCAGCCCGGCCAACGCGCGACTGCGTTTCGAGGACAAGCTCGCGGCGTGGCGTGTCGTCATCGAACGAGGGCAACCGCTCAGGCGGGGTCCGCCACGCGGATGAGGTCGCGGCCAGCGTCCTTGGCGCTGTAGAGGGCGGTGTCGGCCCGGGCCACGAGGTCGGGCAGGGTGCGACCGTGTTCGGGAAAGCAGGCCAGACCGAAGCTGGCGGTGATGGTCCGGTCCGCCAGGGGCGCCGACCAGGCCATGGCGGCGAGGCGCTGGCGCAGCTTCTCGGCCAGATTGAGCAGATCGTCGCCGACGGTGTCGGGGCAGATCAACACGAACTCCTCGCCACCCCAGCGGTAGAGGATGTCGGTCTCGCGCACGGACTGCCGCAGCTCGTTCGCAACCCCCTTGAGGACATCGTCGCCCACCAAATGACCGTAGAGGTCGTTGATCCGCTTGAAGTCGTCCAGATCGATGAGACACAGCCCCAGCGGCTTGCCGAGCCGCTCCATCAACCGGAGCTGCTGTTCGGCCAGCTCTTCGCCACGCCGCCGGTTGGTCAGCCCGGTGAGGCCGTCGGCCCTGGCGTGCTGCTGGTATTCCAGTTCCCGGTTCTTCAGATCGGTGATGTCGTGGACCATGCCGATGACCCGGGTCGGATGGCCCTCACTATCGCGCTCGCAGACCTTGCCGCGATCGTGGACCCAGAGGTAGTGGCCGTTGCGATTGCGCAGACGATAGACCGCCTCGTAGCGGTGGCGCCGCCCGGCCAGATGCTCGTCCAGGGTATGCAGGACGTAGGGGGCGTCCTCGGGGTGGACGTTGTCCTTCCAGGTGGCCAGTACCGGCTCCATCTCGTCGGGGCCGTAGCCAAGCATCTGCTTGAGCTGGGGGCTGAAGTAGAGGTGGCCCGTGGGGACCGCCCAGTCCCAGACCCCGTCGGCGGTGTCGTGCAGCGCCGTCCACACCTCCGGCGGCCGCCCCTCGAGCGCCTCCTGATGAGAGACGCGGTGAGCGATGTTGCGGGCCACCGAGATGAAGTATTCCCGCCCCTCGTGGTGGAAGACGCTGGTCTTCACCTCCACCGGGATCTCGCCGCCGTCGGCATGGGCGTGGCGACCGGTGAAGATATACGGCGCGTTCTCGCGGATCACGGTGGCGATCTCGCTCCACTGCGGCATCCCGACGACATCCTTCTGCAGCGTCAGCACGGAGTGGTGGAGGACCTCCTCCTCGCTGAGCCCCAGTTCCTTCCACGCGGCACGATTGCAGGCCACGACCCGCGAGGTTTCGGGATCGAGCAGGTAGACCGCGTCGGGCAGCTGTTCAAGGATGGCCTGAAGCATGGGGAGCTGAATTCCTGTGCCCGGAAAACATGAAACCGACCCCGTGAGTGGGGGAATCGGAATGTTAGTAAGTTCCCACCCCCTTGGAAAGCCCCGGTTTTCCGACTGAACAGGATTTGTTCAGTGGCTCGTGCTACCGTCCGCCGCGACCACCCGGGTGCATGAGCGAACCCCGCCTTTCCGTTAGAATGGGGTTTCGTTCCAGCCCTTGGAGAGGCCGCCCGTGGACCCCGATTCGACCCGCAAATCGACGGCGTACCGTACCGAACATGACAGCATGGGGCCGCTGCAGGTGCCAGAAGACGCCCTCTGGGGCGCCTCGACCCAGCGCGCGGTAGAGAACTTCCCAATCAGCGGTCAGCCGCTGCCCGGCGAGCTGATCCGCGCCCTCGGCCTGATCAAGGCGGGCTACGCCAAGGCCAACCGCGACCTCGGCCTGCTGGATCCGGCGGTGGCCGACGCCATTCGCGGCGCCGCTCAGGCCATCGCCGAGGGGGCGTATCACGACCAGTTCCCGGTGGATGTGTTCCAGACCGGCTCCGGCACCAGTTCCAACATGAACGCCAACGAGGTCATCGCCCACCTCGCCGGCGAGGCCGCCGGGCTGACGGTCCACCCCAACGACCACGTCAACGCCGGACAGAGCTCCAACGACGTCTTCCCCGCCGCCCTGCAGCTGGCGGCCTGCCGCGCCATCGCCGACGAGCTGCGCCCGGCGCTGGACCACCTCGCCACCACCATCGAGGGCCGCGCCGCCGAACTCGACGCCGTGGTCAAGACCGGCCGCACCCACCTGATGGACGCCATGCCGGTGACCCTCGGCCAGGAGCTGACCACCTGGGCGCGCCAGCTGCGCAGCGCCGACGCCCGTCTGGCCGACACCCTGCCGCGACTGGCCCGCCTGCCGCTGGGCGGCACCGCGGTCGGCACCGGGGTCAACGCCCACCCGGAGCTGGGCGAGCGGGTCTGCGCCTTACTGGCCGAGGCCAGCGGCCTGCCCCTGCGGGCCATGGACCACCCGTTCGAGGGCATCGGCGCCCAGGACGGCGCGGTGGAGGCCAGCGGCCAGGTGAAGACCGTGGCGGTGGCGCTGATGAAGATCGCCAACGACCTGCGCTGGATGAACAGCGGCCCGCTGGCCGGCCTCTGCGAGATCGCCCTACCGGCGCTGCAGCCGGGCAGTTCGATCATGCCGGGCAAGGTCAATCCGGTGATCCCGGAGGCGGTGGCCCAGGTCGCCGCCCAGATCATCGGCAACGACAGCGCCATCACCGTCGGCGGCCAGTCGGGCAACTTCCAGCTCAACGTCATGCTGCCGATGATGGCGCGCAACCTGCTGGAGAGCATCCGCCTCGCCGCCAGCGCCAGCCGGGTGCTGGCCGACCGCGCGGTGGCCGGGTTCACCGTCAACGACGCCGCCCTGCGCGCGGCGCTCGACCGCAATCCGATCCTGGTCACCGCCCTGAACCCGGTGATCGGCTACGAGAAGGGCGCCGCCATCGCCAAGCGCGCCTACGCCGAGGGGCGGCCGCTGCTGGAGGTCGGCCGGGAGGAGACCGACCTGCCGGAGGACGAGCTGCGCCGCCTGCTCGACCCGGCCCGCCTCACCGACAACCGCGCCTGACTCGGAGCCCGCCATGACCGACCGCCTGACCCTGACCCGCCCCGACGACTGGCACCTGCACCTGCGCGACGGCGCGGTGCTGCCGGACGTGGTCGCCCACGCGGCGGCGCGCTTCGCCCGCGCCATCATCATGCCGAACCTGAAGCCGCCGGTGACCGATGTCGAGGCCGCCGCCGCCTACCGCGAGCGGATCCTCGCCGCCCGCCCCGCCGGCAGCGACTTCGAGCCGCTGATGACCCTCTACCTCACCGACAACACCACGCCGGAGACCATCGACGCGGCGGTGGACAGCGGCATCGTCTACGGGGTCAAGCTCTACCCCGCCGGGGCGACCACCCACTCCGACGCCGGGGTCACCGACCTGCGCCACTGCCGCGCCGCGCTGGCGCGGATGGCCGAACGCGGCCTGCCGTTGCTGGTCCACGGCGAGGTCACCGGGCCCGAGGTCGACATCTTCGACCGCGAGGCGCAATTCATCGACACGGTGCTCAAGCCGCTGCTGGACGAGCTGCCCGATCTGAGGCTGGTGCTGGAGCACATCACCACCCGGCAGGCGGTGGCGCTGGTGGAGGAGGCCGGCGGCCGGGTCGGCGCCACGGTGACGCCGCAGCACCTGCTGTTCAACCGCAACGCCCTGTTCGCCGGCGGCATGCGGCCACACCACTTCTGTCTGCCGATCCTCAAGCGCGAGCCGCACCGGGCGGCGCTGGTGGAGGCGGTCACCTCCGCCTCGCCGCGTTACTTCCTCGGCACCGACAGCGCGCCGCACCCGCGCGGGGCGAAGGAGACGGCCTGCGGCTGCGCCGGGATCTACTCGGCCCACGCCGCCATCGAGCTGTACGCCGAGGTGTTCGACGCCGCCGGGGCGCTGGAGCGGCTGGAGGGCTTCGCCAGCCACCACGGCCCCGACTTCTACGGCCTGCCGCGCAACAACGGTACCCTCACCCTGGAGCGCCGCCCCTGGACCGTCCCGGCGAGCTATCCCTTCGGTGATGACACGGTCGTCCCCCTGAGGGCGGAAGAGACGCTGGCCTGGTCCATTACCTCACCCTGACCGCCCGGATTCAGTAGCGGCGCTCCACCCGGAAGCCGCGTTCCTCCAGACGCGCCAGAAAACCGTCGGGGCCGGCCAGATGCTGCCCCTCCAGGGCGATGAAGGCCCCGCCGAGGCGCAGGTGCGGCTCCGCCCGATTGACCAGCCGGACCATCCAGCCCTCGCCCAGGTGCTCTCGGAAGGCCTGACGCAGCGGCCTGTCCAGTGCCTCCAGCTGGGTGCGCTGGCGCTCCCGCAGGGTCTCCAGATCGCCGCGCAGGTAGGCCTCCCGGCGCGCCTCGCGCTCCAGCGGCAGGGCCTCACGCCGCTGCAGGACATGGCGCAGCAACCCGATCTGATCGGCTTCGGCCAGCTCGTCCACCCGCGCGATCCGCTCCGCCGCCGACTCCAGGGCGTGGACCACCAGCCCCTCGCGCCTGGCACGGTTGTGCAGACGCTGATGGAGATGGTCCGGACCCACCGGCGGGGTCGACGCCAGGGCCGCGATGGCGACCCAGGGCCGCCACTGGCGCAGGACATCGTCGGTGACCCCGCTGCGCTCCAGGGTGCGGGCGACCCAGGCGTACAGCTCGGTACCGAGGAGGCCTTCCAGATCCTCGTCGGCCGGCAGGAACATCCGCTTGCGCATGGCCTCCAGCGTCTCCTGCGCCGGGCGCACCACCATCAGCAGGCGTCGGGATTCCGCCAGCGCCCGCATGACGGGCCGCGGCAGGGACGTGACCGTCGGGAAATCGTCGTGAATGGTGGCAAAGACCCAGCTCCGTTCCCCCTCCGGGCCGACCACCTCGAACAACCGGCCCTGACCGTGGCGCAGGCCCGCTACGGCTTCACCATCATCCGCGCCATCGGGGACGACCACCGGTGGGGCGACGTTCGTATCCGTGTCCCCGGTATCGGCCACCCCCGGCCATGACAGACCCGAGAGGACCAGAGCCAGCAGCACCCCCGACCAACGCAGCCGGACGCGGACCTCCCGGTTTCTGCCATGGGAAAGGGCGATTGCGGTTTTGCGCGTCACCACGGGCTCCTGTCGACGGGAATGCAAGGGCGCTAGAATAGCCCCTTCACAGGGTCGGAGGCGACCCCGGCGGACGGCATCGTGCCGTCTGTCGACCAATCAGGGAAGAAGGCAACCGATGGAGACGACGATGGATGTGACCGCCCGCTTCCGCGGCTACCTGCCGGTGGTGGTCGATGTCGAGACGGCGGGATTCAACGCCCACACCGATGCCCTGCTGGAGGTGGCGGCGGTTCCCGTTCTGCCGGGACCCGACGGCTTCCGGCCCGGGGAGGTCCTGGAGGCGGCGGTGCATCCGTTCGAGGGGGCCAACCTGGAACCGGCGGCCCTGCGCTTCACCGGCATCGATCCCGACGACCCCACGCGGCACGCCCTGCCGGAAGCGGAGGCCCTGAAGTCCCTGTTCAGCCCGATCCGGCAGGCGGTCAAGGAGCAGGGCTGCAGCCGCGCCATCATGGTGGCCCACAATGCCGCCGTCGATCAGGGGTTCATCAACGCCGCGGTGGAGCGCTGCGGCATCAAGCGCAGCCCCTTCCACCCCTTCTCCAGCCTGGATACCGCGACCCTCGCCGGCCTGGCCTACGGCCACACCGTGCTGCGCGAGGCGATGCATCGGGCGGGGATCGAATGGGACAACAGCCAGGCCCACTCGGCGGCCTACGACGCCGAACGGACCGCCTGGCTGTTCTGCGACATCGTCAATGCCTGGGACCGGCACATCGGCGTCCCGACGCCACCGGCCGAGGAGGGCTGATCAGCCCTGCGACTGACCCGCCAGGGCCTGCTCGACCATCGGCGCGAGCTCGCCGCTCTGGGCCATCTCCACGGTGATGTCACAGCCGCCGATGAGCTCGCCATTGACGTAGATCTGCGGGAAGGTCGGCCAGTCGGCGAACCGCGGCAGGGCCTCCATGATCTCCGGGTCCTCGAGGACGTTCACGTAGGCGAACTCGTAGCCGGTCGACTGCAGCGCCTGGGCGGCACGCATGGAGAAGCCACAGGAGGGCAGCTGCGGGGAGCCCTTCATGTAGATGATGACCGGGTGGTTCTCCACCTGCTCTTTGATACGTTCCAGTGCGTCCATCGTCTGTCACCTCGTGGTGTTCGGCTTGGAATTGCGAATTCGGGAACCGCACAGGATAAGCCAGATCGCGCCGAATTACCAAGAACAACACTAAGGATTGTGACCCGCCCCGCAGTGCCACCCCCTCAGCCATCGATGTGCCGCTGCCACCACGCCTCGAACAGGGCGACGTGCCACAGCTTCGAGCCCTGGATGCGGGTATGGTGCTCCTCCGGGGCGTCCAGCAGCTGGTCGATGTAGGCCGGTTCGAAGATCCCGCGCTCCCGCGCCGCGCGGCTGTTGAGTGTATCCCGCATGAAGTCGAGGAACTCGCCGCGCACGTACTTCAGCGCCGGCATCGGGAAGTAGCCCTTG
>CAZGJO010000036.1:0-13231 GCA_964525685.1 uncultured Ectothiorhodospiraceae bacterium
GGTATTCCACGTCGCGGTTGCGGGTCCGCGTCGGCGCGGTGGGCAGGATGGCGATGGCGTCCGGGCCCATGGCCTCCATCAGTCGCCGGCGGCGGCGGGCGTACACATTGTCCATGGCCGACCTCAGTGGAGCAGGGCGCCGCCGCCCAGGGGCGGCGCCTTGGTGGGTTGCATCTCCTCGAGCACCAGCAGCGTGCCGGTGCGCAGATACTCCTCCAGCTCGGCGAAGGCGGCCTCGTCCTCCTCGCCGCCCTCGAACTCGTACTCGGTGGCGCGGCTGAGCTCCAGGAAGTCGCGCGCCACCTCGCCGGCATCGCCGGGGAGCTGGTCGAGATCGCGCACGCCGCCCTCGGCGAGGCCCTCCAGAAAGCCGAGACACCAGTCCCCCAGCGCCTCGATCCGGGCCCCGAGACCGATGTCGTCCGGCGGCAGCAGCGGGGTGAAGCCCATGTGCGGATCGTGCAGGCTCAGGCGCGTCACCCGATGGAGCGCCTCCAGCCGCCCCCTGGCCTCGGCGGCCAGGGCGTCGCCCGCCGGCGCCTCGATGGCCAGGCGGCGATACCAGTCGTCCAGCGGCACCTCGCCCAGGGCGCAGACCAGTCCGCACAGCCGCCCCTGCACCTCGGCCGGGTGGGCCTCCAGATCCAGGCGGATGAGGGCCTCCTGGAGGGCGTCGTAGCCGGGCAGTTCGGTATCGCTCATCAGAAGGGCTCGATGCGGGCTTCGTAGGGGAACATGACCAGCCGGTAGAGGGACTCGCCGATCTGGATGTGGGTCCCCTCGGGCGCGCCGAGGGTGATGGTGTTGCCGCCGCTGACCGACTTGCCGCCGAGGCCGAAGGCGCGCTGCTCCACCAGGGTGGCCAGCAATTGCTCAAGCTCTTCCCGCGGCACGCTGGCGGTGTTGTCGATGATGCGGCACGGCTTCCCGGTGTGGCTGGTGCCGTCGATGACCGTGGCATCGGCGCGCAGCGGGTTCTCGCGGTCGTAGTCGTCGACCTGGAGGCGCTGGAGCTCGTCGGGGGTCAGGTGGTATTCGGACATGGGGGTATCGTAGCACCGGCGCCGTTTGGGCCCAACCGCCCGTTGACCCTCCACGGTGCGGGTTCTATAGTGCTCGAGCCCTTGCAGGCCGCGCTGGAACCGGTATGGACGACGTCGAACTGAAGAACCTGGAGCACCGCATCGAGAAGCTTCTGCGCACCGTGGAGCGGCTCCAGGAGGAGAACCGTTCGCTGCGGGAGCACCAGCAGAGCCTGATGACCGAGCGCGCCCAGCTCATCGAGAAGACCGAGCTGGCCCGTTCCCGCGTGGAGAGCATGATCACCCGCCTCAAGGCCATGGAGCAGGACCCCTCATGAGCGAGAGCACCATCCCGGTCACCGTCACCATCCTCGACCGTGAATACCGGGTGGCCTGTCGGGAGGAGGACAAGGAGGCCCTGCTGGCATCGGCCCGCTACCTCTCCGACAAGATGCGCGAGATCCGCGACTCCGGGAAGATCGTCGGTGTGGACCGGATCGCCGTGATGGCGGCCCTGAACATCACCAACGAGTTTCTCTCCGAGCGCGAGGAGCACTCCCGGGCCCGCCGCACCACCGACGAGCGGATCCGGGCGCTGGTGGAGCGCATCGACGAAGCGCTGGAGGCGACGGACGAGGAGGCGACCCCCGCCGCCCCCTCGACCGACGCCCCGGCGGAAGCCGACGTGGAGCCGCCGAGCGCAACCGACGCCACCGGTTCCGACTGACCCCGCCACGGCCTCCGCCGTCCGCCAGCGGCGGGCGGAGCTAACATGGCCTCGGGCCCAGTGACAAGGCTGTTTCCACCGCCCCGCAATGTTCTATGATCTCCCGTGGGTACCGCCTGCGGTGTTCGCCAGTGTCCCGAGATTCCCTTGAGCCTTAATTGCAGTACCCAAGGGGAGCTACATTGCGCGGCCGTGTGCAAGTCCGCCACGCAGCGGAAAGCCTGACGTCGTGCTGCGTTCCCCGCCTTGAACCGCTGGTTCAAGGACGACGGACGCAGCGGCACGCGCGGGTGGTATCCAGACCGAATTCCGGGCGCCCGCCCCCTTTGTCGGGCGCCCTCCCTTCCAGCGGAGAGCCGCCGGCATGAATCCATCCGCCACCGACCGCCGCGCCATTCGTCGCGAGATGCGCCGCGCCCGGCGCGCGCTCTCCGCGCCGGAGCGCCGCCGGCGCTCCGAGGCGCTGGCGCGGCAGCTCTTCCGCCACCCCCTGTTTCGCAACGCGGACCGCATCGGTGTCTACCTGGCCAACGACGGCGAGGTCGATCTGGACCCCCTCCTGCAACGGGCGCGGGCGTGCCACAAGCACTGCTTCCTGCCGGTGATCGGCGGCCCCGGCGTGCGGCGGATGCGCTTCGCCGCCTACCACCCGGACAGTGTGCTGAAGCGCAATGCATACGGGATCCCGGAGCCGGACGCCCGCCATGCCGTGCCGCCCTGGGGGCTGGACCTGCTGCTGATGCCGCTGGTGGCCTTCGACAGGCGCGGGGGGCGCCTGGGCATGGGGGGAGGCTTCTACGATCGCAGTCTGGATTACCGCGCCCATCGACGGGTCTGGACCCCGCCGAAGCTGGTGGGCACGGCCTTCGATTTCCAGGAGCACCCGGCGCTGCCGCTGGCCCCCTGGGATGTGCCGCTGGAAGCGGTGGCCACCGACGCGGACATCATCCCCGTGAGGGAGACGGCCACGCCGGCGGCGTGAGATCAGGTTCCGGTCATCTGGAGGGCAACGGTGGCGGCCATGCCGACAACCACCAGGACCGTGACGACACTGAACAGATCGATACGACGACGCATACTGTTTCCTCCCGTTTCTTCTGTTCTCCGGAACCGGCCGTCCCGCCGGCGACCCTCTCGGGGGTCTCGTTGCCGAGCGGTTCGACCAACGCGGCCTCTCCCTGACCGTCCATCTTCCCTGCCTGGTTCCCATTGACGCACAGTCAACGGGGTTTGATTGTCCAATTGTTTCACAATTTTTACAATCCCCCTTCCCCCTTAAGCTCGCCGCCCGGATCCGCTATCCTGACATCCTGAGCAAATCAGTGAGGAATACCCATGGCCTACTGGCTGATGAAATCGGAGCCCGATGTCTTCGGCATCGACCACCTGGCGGCCGAACCCAATGGCACCGACCACTGGGACGGCATCCGCAACTACCAGGTCCGCAACATGATCCGGGATCGAATGCAGCCCGGGGACCAGGCGCTGTTCTACCACTCCAACACCAAGCCGCCGGGCATCGTCGGACTCATGGAGATCGTCAGCGAACCCTATGTCGACCACACCGCGTTCGATCCGGAGGCGAAGTACTACGACCCGAAATCGGACCCCGACAACCCGCGTTGGTACATGGTGGACGTGCGCTACATCCGCCACCTCGACCGCTACATCCCCCTGGACGAACTCAAGGCCCGGCCGGAGCTGGCGGAGATGAAGCTGGTCCAGAAGGGCAACCGGCTCTCCATCATGCCGGTGACCGAGGACGAGTGGCGGACCATCCTGGCCATGGAGAAGGAAGGGGCATGACCCCCGCTCCGGGCCACCGAACACCTAGAACAGGAGAGAGACCATGACCCTCGGAGAACTCTTGCAGTTCCTTGACGCCAACACCAGCCACGACTTCCTCGCCGGCGGCGTGGCGGAATCCCTGACCCTCGCCCGGAACGGCGAACACCCCGACCCCATCGCCGGGGAGATCCTCGCCGGGATCGCCGAGGGCTGCGGCGCCGCCGACACCGACGCCGAGGTGGAACGCGCCCAAGTGGTCAACAGCATCGGCCCCCTGCGCCTGAAGTACCAGGCCGACGACGCCCCGATGGAGGGCTTCCGGCTCATGCGCGAGACCGTGGTCGCCATCGACGGGGCCTTCGACGACGAGGCCCTCCGGCAGAAGGCCGGCGACTGACTCAGCGCAGGAACAACCCGTACGCCGGATTCTCCGTCTCCTCCTCCCACGGATACCCCAGCTCCCGCAGGAATTCGCGGAATGCGGGTTCCTCGTCCTCGGGCACCTGGAAGCCGGCCAGCACCCGTCCGTAGTCGGCCCCGTGGTTGCGGTAGTGGAACAGCGAGATGTTCCAGTCGGCGTGGAGGTGGCTCAGGAAGCGCATCAGCGCCCCGGGCCGCTCGGGGAACTCGAAGCGGTAGAGGGTCTCGCGGCCCGCATGGGGCGCGCGGCCGCCCACCATGTGGCGGACGTGGAGCTTGGCCATCTCGTTGTCGGTGAGATCGGTCACCGCGTAGCCGGCACTCTCGAGCTTCTCGCGCAGCTCCTCCTTCTCCGGCGCACCGGCATTCATGCGGATGCCGACGAATATCTGGGCTGCTTCCGCGGCGGCGTAGCGGTAGTTGAACTCGGTGATGGCGCGGGTCCCGATGGCGTTGCAGAAGGCGCGGAAGCTGCCGGGGCGCTCCGGGATGGTCACCGCGAACAGCGCCTCGCGCCGCTCGCCGAGCTCCGCGCGTTCGGCCACGTGGCGCAGCCGATCGAAGTTGATGTTGGCGCCGCTGACCACGGCGGCGTAGCGCCCGCCGGCGCGCGCCGGATCGGCCTCCAGATACTGTTTCAGGCCGGCCACCGCCAGGGCCCCGGCGGGCTCGGCGATGGAGCGGGTGTCGTCGAAGATGTCCTTGATGGCGGCACAGATGGCATCCGACGAAACCAGCACGACCTCGTCGATGTGCTCGCGCAGCACCCGGAACGGCTCTTCGCCGATCCGGCGCACGGCCACCCCGTCGGCGAAGATCCCGACCTGCTCGAGCTGGACTCGCTCGCCGGCGGCCAGGGCCGCGTGCAGGGTCGGGGCGTCCACCGGCTCGACCCCGATGATCCGGATCGCCGGGTAGAGCGACTTGATGTAGGCGGCCATCCCGGCCGCCAGACCCCCGCCGCCGACGGGCACGAAGACGGCGTCGAGATCGGGCCCCGACTGGCGCATCAGCTCCATGGCCACGGTGCCCTGACCGGCGATCACCACCGGGTCGTCGTAGGGCGGGATGAAGGCCATGCCGCCCTCCTCCGCCAGCTTCATGCAGTGGGCGAAGGCCTCGTCGTAGGAACTGCCGTGGAGGACGATCTCGGCGTCCAGGGCGCGCACCGCGGCGATCTTGATGTCCGGCGTGGTCTTCGGCATCACGATCCGCGCCGGAATCCCGAGTCGCTTCGCCGACAGCGCCACGCCCTGGGCGTGGTTGCCCGCCGAGGCGGCGATGACCCCGCGCGCCCGCTGTTCCGGTTCGAGGTTGATGATCCGGTTGTAGGCGCCGCGCAGCTTGTAGGAAAAGACCGGCTGCAGGTCCTCGCGCTTGAGCAGCACCTCGCTGCCGAGGCGGCGCGAAAGGGCGGCGGCGGGGTCCAGCGGGGTCTCCCGGGCGACGTCGTAGACGCGCGCCGTGAGGATCCGTTTGATGTAGTCGTCGAGCATCCCGCCAGCCTACCACCCCGCCCGGAGAGTGTCAGTTCCGCGCCGACTCCCTTACAATCGGGGCACGCTTCACCCAACGTCAGTGAGTAATGAATCGTGCATGTCCTGAAACTCGGCTCCACCTACGACCACCTGCGCGAGGAGCGCGGCGATTTCGAAGACTGGACCGCCGCTGCCCTCGGGGTCACCCGCGCCGACCTCACCGTCGTCGATGTCCGCGCCGGCGACCCGTTGCCCGCCGCCACCGATTGCGACGGCATCATCCTGACCGGCTCCCACGCCATGGTCAGCCACCGCGAGCCGTGGAGCGAGGCGGTGGCGGCGTGGCTGCCCGGCATCGTGGCCGCCGAGGTGCCGCTGCTCGGGATCTGCTACGGCCACCAGCTGCTGGCCCACGCCTTCGGCGGGGTGGTGGACGACCACCCGCGGGGCAAGGAGATCGGCACCGTCCATGTGGGGCTGACCCCGGCCGCCGCCGACGACCCGCTGTTCTCGCACATGCCGCCGGACTTTTGCGCCCACGCCACCCACACCCAGAGCGTGCTGACCCTGCCGAACGGGGCCGTCCATCTGGCCGGCAACGACTTCGAGCCCCACCATGCCCTTCGCATCGGGCGCCGCGCCTGGGGCGTCCAGTTCCACCCGGAATACACCACCCGGCACATGGCCGACTACATCGACGGCCAGGCCGAAACCCTCACGACCGCCGGGCACGACATCGACGCGCTCCACCGCACCGTGACCCCGACCCCGGAGGCAACCGAACTCCTGCGCCGTTTCATGGCCCTCTGCACGCCCCACTGAGGAACACCTACTGGAGGCCCGGAGCCATACCGGTAAAGCCCATGAAGGCCAGCGAGAGGATGCCGGTGGTGATCAGGGTCACGGGAGCACCGCGAAACGGCACCGGGATATCGGCCGCCGCGAGCCGTTCACGGATCCCGCCGAGCAGCAGGATCACCAGGGTGAAGCCGAGCCCGGCACCGAAACCGTGGGCGACCGCCCCGAGGAAGTCATGGTCCGCGCGCACACTGAGCAGTGCCGCACCAAGGACGGCGCAATTGGAGGTAATCAGGGGCAGATAGATCCCCAGGACCTGGTGCAGCATCGGCGCATTGCGGCGGATCGCCATCTCGGTGAACTGCACCAGGGCGGCAATGACCAGGATGAAGGCGAGAGTCCGCAGGTATTCCAGTCCCAGGGGTGCCAAAAGCCAGGTCTCGAGCAGGTGTGCCGAGACACTGGAGAGCGTCAGGACGAAGGTCGTCGCCATGCCGAGCCCGACGGCGGTCTCGATCTTCTGCGAGGCCCCGACGAACTGACACAGCCCGAGAAACTGGACCAGCACATAGTTGTTCACGATGGCCGTGGCCAGCACGATCCAGAGGAAGTCGAGGGATGCCATGCGCCTCTCCCCGCGCCCTTGCAATACACGGGGCGCGCTCCTAACGTTGACGGGAACAACCGAGGGAACCCGCATGAAGATTGGCAGTGCCGCCCGCCGACTCGACACCACACCGCGCACCCTGCGCTTCTACGAGGAACTGGGCCTGTTGCGCGTGCGCAAGACGCCGGGCGGCACGCGGGACTACACCGAGGACGATCTCGCCCGACTGGAGGCCATCCTGACCCTGACCCGGCTCGGCATCCCCGTGGAACAGGTGCGCCGGCTCGCCACCGTGCGCACCGAAGGCCGCACCGGCGACGAAGCAAACCAGCAGGTGGAGCCGTGTCTGGCGGATCTGCACGCCACCATTGCCGGACAGCGTCAGCAACTCGAACGCCTGGAAGCAGAAATCGAAAGCGCCGAGGCGCTGGTTCGCGGCTGCCGCGGCTGTCCCAACCCACCCACCGAACGGGGCTGCCCCGAATGCCCCGTAGCTCGCCATCGCAGCGAATTCACGCTCCTCAGCCTGCTCTGGGAACAGCCCGGCGACGCCTGAACCCGCGCGCCTTGACGCGCCCCTGCCACCCCTCTAGCCTCACTTGTATATCACGTTAACGTAAAGGATAATCCAATGGAACCCACCACCATCCCGGTGACCTACCGCGCCACATGGGACGACGATTACGGTGTCCGTGGCTGGAAACTGGACAGCGTCATCGGGGAACGCGGCATCATCGCCGCCACCCCGCATCCCGGCGACCGCATCCCGACCTCGGTCTTCGTCCACGACCTGGTGGATCACCACATCCCCGGCTTCGCTCTCTCCAGCTACCGCGACGAGGCCAAGGCCCTGGCCCAGCTGGCCACTCGTACCGGCTCCGATCCCGTCCCGGACTATCAGCAGATGATCGATGAGGAGTTGCTGGCAGGACGCACCGGCAGCGAATCGCTGGCCGCCTTCCTGCCGCCGGAACTGGCCGAGCGGCTACCCCGCCACGGTAACAACCACGAGCGCATGGCCGCCGTGCGCGCGGAACTCGGTGACGGCTGGGTCCGCGCCACCCTCACCGCCCGATTCATCCAGCTGGGCTGGGAAGGAATGGCCGAGGCCCGCGACGCCTGGCACCAGGCCGGCCTCGATCCGGAACGGCGCCAGCAGACAGCCCTGGCCCTGCAGGCCTTGTTCGAGGAACTGGATCAGTACGTCCAGCGTGAGGCATTCGAGGAGGTTCACGGCGCTTTCCGCATCGCCCCGGACGAGATCGCCTTCGAGGCCGCCGAAGGTTACGGGCTGGTCCGCCGGACGCACGCCGTCCTATAATCGACGGAATGAGGCGTCCACGGGACGTCACACCGGAGAGACGAGGAGGCAGAGCCCCATGAACCAGGACGAGATGAAACAGGCCGTGGCCCGCGCGGCCATCGAATACGTCGAGTACGACACCATTGTCGGGGTCGGCACCGGCTCCACCGCCAACTGCTTCATCGACGAGCTGGCCGCCATCAAGGGACGCATCAAGGGGACCGTGGCCAGCTCCGAGGCCAGCGCCGAACGCCTCAAGGGCCACGGTATCCCGGTCTACGACCTCAACGAGGTCGACGAGATCGCCGTCTACGTCGACGGCGCCGACGAGACCAACGAACGCCTGGAGCTGGTCAAGGGCGGCGGCGGCGCCCTGACCCGGGAGAAGATCGTCGCCGCCGCCAGCGACCGGTTCGTCTGCATCGTCGACGACACCAAACTGGTGGACACCCTCGGCGCCTTCCCGCTGCCGGTGGAGGTCATCCCCATGGCGCGCAGCCTGGTGGCGCGCCAGCTGGTCCGCCTCGGCGGCCGCCCCGAACTGCGCGAGGGTTTCACCACCGACAACGGCAACGTCATCCTCGACGTCCACGGCCTCGCCATCACCGAGCCGAAGAAGCTCGAAGCGGAGCTGAACAACCTCCCCGGCGTGGTCACCAACGGCCTGTTCGCGCTGGATCCGGCCGATGTCCTCCTGATGGGCGGCAGCGAAGGCGTCCGAACCCTGACCGCCTGACGTACCGGGCGACAGAACGTGAGCCGCCCCGACCCGCGCGCCCTCTTCCGGAACCGCCCCGCCGTGGTGCTGCTCATCGGCACCCTGGCGGTGCTCTGGATCCTCTCAGGTGTCCTGACCCGCGACCAGCCGACCCCCGAGCCGCGCGGAGAGCCGGCGCCCATGGCAGTGGCGGTGGAAGAGCGCGCCGCCGAGCCGGTGGAGCGGCTGCTGATGCTCCAGGGACAGGTGGAGCCGATGCAGCGCGTCCTGGTCCGGGCGGAGACCGCCGGGCAGGTCGCGGAATGGTCCGTCGCGCGCGGTGCCCGCGTGGCGCCGGACGACGCCCTGGCCCGCCTGCGCATGGACGACCGCGAGGCGCGCAGGCGCCAGGCCGAGGCGGAGGTCAAGGGGCGCAAGAGCGAGTTCGAGGCCACCCGGCGTATGGCCGAGGACGACTTCATCGCCGGCCTGGAGGTGGATGCCCGTCGTGCCGAGCTGGAGGCGGCCCAGGCGCGCCTGGAGGCGATCGAGCTGGAGATCGCCAACACCCGGATCCGCTCGCCGATCCACGGCATCGTCAACCGGCGGCTGGCCGAGACCGGTGACTTCGTCTCCGTGGGCGGGGAGGTGGCCGAGGTGGTCGACAACGATCCGCTGCTCGCCGTGGTCCAGGTCCCGCAGAACCGCATCGGCGAGGTCGCCCCCGGCCTGCCGGCCCGGATCCGCTTCCTGGACGGCAGCCGGGCCGAGGGCGAGGTCACCTTCGTCGCCCCAGTGGCCGATCCGGCGACCCGCACCTTCCGCATGGAGGTCGAGGTCCCCAACCCGGAGGGCGCCCTCCCTTCGGGGCTCAGCGCGGAGGTGGTGGTGCCGGTGGCGGAGGTCGAGGCGTACCGCGTCTCGCCGGCGCTGCTGAGCCTCAACGATCAGGGCGAACTGGGCCTGATGGCGGTGGATGACGACGACACGGCCGTCTTCCACGCCATCCAACCGGTCCGTGCCGACGCCGATGGGCTCTGGGTCACCGGGCCGCCGGCACGCATGCGGCTGATCACCATCGGCCAGGGCTTCGTCCGCCCCGGCGAGCGGGTCGATCCGCATCCCCCCGAGGACCACGACGCAACCGCCGATAACGCCGCCGGGCCGGAGGTCGCGCCGCAGTGAAGGCGCTCATCAACGCCGCCATCGACCGCAGCCGTACCGTCCTGCTGCTGCTGGCGCTGATACTGGTCATCGGGCTGATCACCTACGCCACCATGCCCAAGGAGGCGCAGCCCGACGTCGACATCCCGATCTTCTTCACCACCGTGGTCTACCCCGGGATCGGGGCCGAGGACGCCGAACGGCTGCTGCTGCGCCCGCTGGAACGGGAGCTGCAGTCGGTGGAGGGGCTCGACGACCTGTACGGCTGGGCCGGCGAGGGCTTCGCCATGGTCCGCATGGACTTCGACCCCGGCTGGGACAACCGTCGGGCGCTGGCGGACATCCGCGAGGCGGTGGACCAGGCCGACGACGAGCTGCCGGACGAGGCCGAGGACCCCTCCGTCAGCGAGGTCGACCTGTCGCTCTTTCCGGTCCTCACCGCCACCCTCTCCGGCCCGGTGGCCGAGCGTACCCTGCTGGACCTCGCCCGGGAGACGCGCGACCGGCTGGAGGCGCTGCCCGGGGTCCTGGAGGTCAGGATCGGCGGCGAGCGCGAGGACCTCATGGAGGTGCTGGTGGATCCGCTGGTGATGGAGTCCTACCAGCTCTCCTACGATGAGGTGACCCGCGCCATCCAGCGCAACAACCAACTGGTCACCGCCGGCGCGGTGGACACCGGCGCCGGACGCATCCCCCTGAAGGTCGCCGGCACCATCACCGATGCCGAGGACCTGCGCGACATCGCCATTCGCGCCGAGGATGGCGCCGTGGTGCGGCTGCGCGACATCGCCGAGGTCCGCCAGACCTTCAAGGACCGGGAGAGCTTCGCCCGGATCAATGGCCATCCCGCCCTGTCGCTGGAGATCAGTAAGCGGGGCGAGGCCAATATCCTCGAGGTCGTGGACCGGGCCCGCGCCGTTATCCAGGAGACCACCACCGACGCCCCCGCCGCGCTGGAGGTCAACTACATCCAGGACCTGGCCGAGGATGTGGAGCAGTTCCTCGGCGATCTGGAGAACAACGTGGTCACCGCCATCCTGCTGGTGGCGCTGGTCATCATCGCCACCATGGGGATACGCGCCTCCCTGCTGGTCGGCCTCGCCATCCCCGGGGCGTTCCTCGGCGGCATCCTCGCCATCCACCTGCTCGGCTTCACCCTGAACATCGTCGTGCTGTTCGCCCTCATCCTGGTGGTGGGCATGCTGGTGGACGGCGCCGTGGTGGTCACCGAGCGCGCCGATCGCTATATCGCCGAGGGATACGACCGCGTGGAGGCGTTCCGTGCCGCCGCCCACATCATGGCCTGGCCCATCACCGCCGCCATTGCCACCACCCTGGCGGTCTTCTTCCCGATGCTCTTCTGGCCCGGCTTCGTCGGCGAGTTCATCGTCTACCTGCCGGCGACCGTCATCGTCACCCTGGCCATGTCGCTGGCCATGGCCCTGATCTTCATCCCGGTCCTCGGCGGGCTGGTCGGGGCCCGGCGGCCGGTGAATGCCGAGCAGACCGCCCAGGTCCGGGCCGCCGAGGAGGGGAACTGGTCGGCCCTCAACCGCACCACCCGCCGCTACGTGCGCCTGCTCACCCACGCCGTCGACCATCCGGGGCAAGCCCTGCTGGCCACGGCCCTCATCGTGGTGGGCGCCTACGGGCTCTATCTGAACCACGGCCAGGGGGTGGAGTTCTTCCCCGAGGTGGAGCCCAGCTTCGTCCAGATCCAGGTGCACGCGCGCGGCGATCTGGCCGTGCGCGAGTCCGATGAACTGGTGCGCCGGGTGGAATCGCGCATCATCGACGAACCGGGCATCGAGACGCTCTACTCACGCACCATCGGGAGCCAGCGGGCGCGCCTGACCGGGGACCACGCCGAGGATGTCATCGGCATCATCCAGCTGGAGCTCACCGACTGGCGGACCCGTCCCCCCGCCAGCGAGGTCATCGATGGGCTGCGCCACAAGACCGCCGACCTGCCCGGGCTGCAACTGCAGTTCCGCCAGCAGCGGCAGGGGCCGGTGGAGGACCGCCCGGTGGCCCTGGAGGTCCGCGGCAGCCAGCCGGACCGGCTGGAGGAGACCGTGGCCGCCGTGCGCGAGCGCATGACGGCCCTGGGCGGCTTCGTCGACGTGGAGGACGACCGGCCGCTGCCCGGGGTGGAGGTGGAGCTGGTGGTGGATCGGGGCGAGGCGGCCCGGTTCGGGGTCGACATCGCGCTGCTCGGTCAGGGGCTGCAGACCCTGACCGACGGGGTCCTGCTCGGCACCCACCAACCCGACTACACCGACGAGGAGGTGGAGATGCGCCTGCGGCTGCCGCGCGCCGCCCGTCATGTGCAGCAGCTGGCCGATCTGCGCATCCCCACCGAACACGGCCTCATCCCGCTGCAGAACTTCGCCACCATCGAGCCGGTACCGTCCACCGGGCTGATCAAGCGGCGGGACGGTCAGCGCGCCTTCACCATCA
The DNA here is from genome assembly GCA_964525685.1 of uncultured Ectothiorhodospiraceae bacterium. Classification (GTDB taxonomy): domain Bacteria; phylum Pseudomonadota; class Gammaproteobacteria; order Thiohalospirales; family Thiohalospiraceae; genus Thiohalospira. The sequence goes on from CAZGJO010000036.1 coordinate 12,465, forward strand.
CCGCCGACACCGCCCCCGGTTTCCTGGCCGACGAGCGCATCGGCGCGCTGGAGGCGGACCTCGCGGCGCGGGACATCGGCAACGAGACGACCCTGCGCTTCCGCGGTCAGGCGGAGGACCAGGAAGAGGCCGCCACCTTCCTGATCCAGGCCTTTTTCCTGTCGCTGGCGCTGATGGTGATGATCCTGGTGACCCAGTTCAATCGCCTGGATCAGGCGGCGCTGGTCCTCTCCGCCATCGTCTTCTCCAGCGCCGGTGTCCTGCTCGCCCTGCTGGCGCGTCAGGAGCCGTTCGGCGTGGTCATGAGCGGCATCGGCGTGCTCGCCCTGGCCGGCGTGGTGGTGAACAACAACATCGTGCTCATCGACAGCTACAACCGCCTGCGCACCGCCGGCCTGGCCGCGCGCGAGGCCGCCCTGCGCGCCGGTGCCCAGCGCATGCGTCCGGTGGTCCTCACCGCCGTGACCACCATCCTCGGGCTGAGCCCCATGGTCTTCGGCTGGACCATCGACTTCTTCGGCCGCGACTTCCACATCGGCGCGCCCTCCACCCAGTTCTGGACCCAGCTGGCCACCGCCATCGCCGGCGGCCTCGCCTTCGCCACGCCGCTGACCCTGCTGTTCACCCCCATGGTGCTGGTCTGGCTGGACCGGCGCCGGCCGGGCCCGATCTCCCCGTCGGGCCCGATCTCCCCGTAAAGGTTACAAGGCGGTAAAATCCGGCCCTGAGCCCTGTTCACCCAATCCCGGAGGCGTATCATGCTGTTG
>CAZGJO010000037.1:0-13176 GCA_964525685.1 uncultured Ectothiorhodospiraceae bacterium
AGCTGCTGGTGGAGATGGACGGCTTCGAGGGGACCGAGGGGGTCATCGTCATGGCCGCCACCAACCGGCCCGACGTCCTCGACCCCGCGCTGCTGCGCCCGGGCCGCTTCGATCGCCAGGTGGTGGTGCCGGCGCCCGACCTGCGCGGCCGTGAGCAGATCCTCTCCGTTCACATGCGCAAGACGCCGGTGGCCGACGATGTCGACGCCTCCGTGATTGCGCGGGGCACACCGGGCTTCTCCGGGGCGGACCTCGCCAACCTGGTCAACGAGGCCGCGCTCTTCGCGGCCCGCGCCAACAAGCGGCTGGTGGAGATGGAGGACTTCGAGAAGGCCAAGGACAAGATCATGATGGGCACCGAGCGGCGCTCCATGGTGATGTCCGACGACGAGAAGGAGCTCACCGCCTACCACGAGGCGGGCCACGCGATTGTCGGTCGTCTGGTGCCGGACCACGATCCCATCCACAAGGTGAGCATCATCCCCCGGGGACGCGCCCTGGGCGTGACGCTCTTCCTGCCGGAGAAGGACCGCTACAGCTACTCGAAGCAGCGGCTGCAGAGCCAGATCTGCTCGCTGTTCGGCGGCCGTCTGGCGGAGGAGATCATCTACGGGCCCGAGAAGGTCACCACCGGGGCTTCCAACGACATCCAGCGGACCACCGAGCTCGCCCGCAACATGGTGACCAAGTGGGGGCTGTCCGACCGCATGGGGCCGCTCACCTACGGCGAGGACGAGGGCGAGGTCTTTCTCGGCCACGCGGTGACCCAGCACAAGAACGTCTCCGACGAGACCGCCCACGCCATCGATGAAGAGGTCCGCAACATCATCGACAGCAATTACGCCAGGGCGAAGGAGCTGCTCGAGAGCAACCTCGACAAGCTCCACACCATGGCGCAGGCGCTGGTGAAGTACGAGACCATCGACTCGAAGCAGATCGACGACATCATGGAAGGGCGCGAGCCCCGTCCGCCGGCCGACTGGCACGAGCCGGAAGAGGGCGGCGGCGAGGAGACCGACGTCGACGACACCAGCGATACCACCTCCGAGGAGCAGGACGACGGCTCCCCGGACGCCCCGCTGGGCGGGCCCGCCGGACAGCACTGAGACGGCCATGGCCGAGGCGATGGCGGACAGCGAGCAGTCCCTCCCCGACCTGCGATCGCCGCAGGTCATGGGGGTCCTCAACGTGACCCCCGATTCCTTCTCCGATGGCGGCTGCCACGTGACGCCCGAGGCGGCGCTGGCCCATGCCCGGGCGCTGGTGGACGGTGGCGCCCGGATCATCGACATCGGCGGCGAATCGACTCGCCCCGGTGCCGAGCCGGTGGACGAGGCCGTTGAGCTCGAACGGGTGATCCCGGTGATCGAGGCCCTGGCCGGTGAGGTGGACGCCCTTATCTCCGTGGACACCAGCAAGCCGGCGGTCATGCGCGAGGCTGTGGCCGCCGGGGCCGGACTGATCAACGACGTCCGTGCCCTGCGCGAGGACCAGGCCCTGACAACGGCGGCGGAGCTGGCGGTCCCGGTGGTCCTGATGCACATGCAGGGCGAGCCGGGATCGATGCAGGAGGCCCCCTACTACAGCGACGTGGTCACCGAGGTGATGGAGTTCCTGGAGGAGCGCGTGCTCGCCTGCGAACGGGTCGGCATACCGCGCGAACACCTGGTCCTGGATCCCGGCTTCGGCTTCGGCAAGACCCTGGAGCACAACCTCGAGCTGATGAAGCACCTGGACCGCTTCCAGTCCCTGGGGCTCCCGTTGCTGGTGGGGGTCTCGCGCAAGTCCATCATCGGCGGCGTCCTCGATTCCCCCCTCTCGGAACGGCTCTACGGCGGGATCGCCCTGGCGGCCCTGGCCATCTGGCAGAATGCCAGTATCATTCGCACCCACGACGTACGAGAGACCCTGGACGCGGTGCGCATGATCGAGGCGGTGCGCAACGCCTGAACAACACGCGGAGCAGGCTGTTCGGCGGAGCGGAGGCACCGGCCACGCGGGGGCCCTGCCTTCCGGATCCGGGGGCGTCGGCCGCAGGGATGCGGCCGTCGAGCCTACACGGACGTATTCACGGCGTCCCCCGGAGACGGAAGACAGGGCTCCCCGCGTGGCCGGCGCCTCCGCTCCGCAGAACCGGCAACCAAGGAACAAGACAGCATGAGCAGTGAACGCCGTTATTTTGGTACCGACGGGATCCGGGGGCGGGTCGGTGAGCCGCCGATCACGCCGGACTTCGTCCTGCGCCTGGGCTGGGCGGCCGGGCGCGTCCTCGCCGGGGCCGACGGCCACGGGCGGGTGGTCATCGGCAAGGACACCCGCATCTCCGGCTACATGTTCGAGTCGGCCCTGGAGGCCGGGCTCTCCGCCGCCGGCCTCGATACCTGGCTGCTCGGTCCGCTGCCGACCCCGGCCATCGCCTACCTGACCCGGACCCTGCGCGCGCGCGCCGGGATCGTCATCAGTGCCTCGCACAACCCCTTCGACGACAACGGCATCAAGTTCTTCTCCGCCGAGGGGACCAAACTGCCCGATGCCATGGAGGCGGCCATCGAGGAGCTGCTGGCGGAGCCGATGACCACGCGCGCCTCGGCGGATCTCGGCAAGGCCATGCGGGTCAACGACGCCACCGGGCGCTACATCGAGTTCTGCAAGAGCACGGTGCCGTTCGGCATGGAGCTGAACGGGCTGCATGTGGCCGTCGACTGCGCCAACGGCGCGACCTACCATGTAGCGCCGGAGGTCCTGCAGGAACTCGGTGCCCGGGTGAGTGCCATCGGGGTGGACCCGGACGGTCTGAACATCAATGAGGGGGTGGGTTCCACCCAGCCGGAGGCGTTGCGCGCCGAGGTCCTGGCGCGGGGCGCCGATCTCGGCATCGGCTTCGATGGCGATGGCGATCGCGTGGTCATGGTCGACCACCGGGGCGAGATCGTCGACGGCGACGAGCTGCTCTACATCATCGCCGCCAGCCGCCAGCGCGAGGGGCGCCTGGAGGGCGGCGTGGTCGGTACGCTGATGTCCAATCTGGGGCTCGAGCACGCCCTGAACGGCCTCGGGATCCCGTTCCAGCGGGCGAAAGTGGGCGACCGCTACGTCCACGAGCGCCTGCTGTCGGAGGGGTGGCAGCTGGGCGGCGAGACCTCCGGCCACATCATCTGCCGGGATCGCATCGGGACCGGCGACGGACTGGTGGCGGCCCTGCAGGTCCTCGCGGCCCTGCGCGCCGATGGCCGCGATCTCCATACGGTGAAACAGGGGATGCACAAATACCCGCAGGAGCTGGTCAATGTACGCATGGCGGAGATGCTCGACATCGAGGCATCGACGGCGGTGCATGAGGCGGTGGCGGGGGCGGAGGCCGAACTGGCGGAACGCGGGCGCGTGCTGCTGCGCCCATCGGGGACGGAACCGCTGATCCGGGTCATGGTGGAGGGTGAGGAGCATGGCACGGTGACGCGGGTGGCGGCCGAGCTGGCCGAAGTGGTCCGGCGCGAAGCCGCCCGGTGACGCGGGGATGGACAGCGGATCGCGCGCTGTAGCCGATTTCCGGGTGGGCAAAAATTGATTTTCAGTCGCCGCAAGGGTAAGCTTGCGGCGTTTTTCGAACCTGTGCGGAGGAACGGATGCGGCAACCGTTTGTAGCCGGAAACTGGAAGATGAACGGAGACCGGGCCAGCATCGAGGCCCTGCTCGACGGCATCAAGGCCGGGCTCGGCGATATCTCGAAGGCCGAGATCGCCGTGTGTCCCCCGGCCCCCTATCTGGCCGACGTCAGTCGGCAACTGGCCGGCACCCCGGTGCGGATCGGTGGGCAGGACGTCAGCCCTGAAGAGGCCGGCGCGTTTACCGGGGACGTCTCGGTGGCCATGCTCAACGACTTCGGCTGCCAGTACGTCATCATCGGCCACTCCGAACGGCGCACGCTCCACCACGAGGACGACGGCGAGGTGGCGCGCAAGTTCGCCGCCGCCCGCAATGGTGGACTGAGTCCCATCCTCTGCGTCGGCGAGACGCTGGAAGAACGCGAGAACGACTCCACCGAGCAGGTGGTCGGGCGTCAGGTGGACGCCGTCATCGACGCGGTGGGTGTCGCGGCCCTGGCCGATGGGGTCATTGCCTACGAACCGGTCTGGGCCATCGGGACCGGCCGCACGGCCACGCCGGAGCAGGCCCAGGCGGTCCACGCCTTCATCCGCCAGCGGGTGGCCGAGCACGATGGCGGGGTGGCCGAAGGCCTGCGCATCCTCTACGGCGGCTCCATGAAGGCGGACAATGCCGCCGAGCTGATGGCGAACCCCGATATCGACGGGGGTCTCATCGGGGGCGCCTCGCTGAAGCCCGACGACTTCCTGGCGATCTGCCGGGCCGCCGACCAAGCGTAAGAACCGAGGGCTCGATGCTTTACACACTGATTCTCCTGGTCCACATCGTCACGACCGTTGCTCTGGTGGCCCTTATCCTGCTGCAGACGGGCAAGGGTGCCGAAGCCGGTGCCGCCTGCGGCGGCGGCGCTTCGGCGGGACAGGTCGCCCCCCAGGGCGCGGCGTCGTTCCTGAGTCGCGGGACATCCAGTCTGGCGACGCTCTTCTTCATCACCAGTCTCACGCTGGCCTATCTCTCCGGTCAGGAGATCGACCGCACCAGTGTGACCGACGACGTGGAACCGCTTCAGGTGCCGGGGGAACAGGAACCCACTGACAGGGCTCCGGCGGCACCGGACGTACCCGCCCCCACCGAATAGTTCCGAGTGGATGGCCGGACGCCCCGGATGGGCGTTTGGCGCTGCGGGAAGTGCTTGAAAATCAAGGGATCAGGTTGGTTGACACGGCGTGTGACGCGGCACTAGACTGCCCCGCCACCGTTACGTCCCCATGACACGGGGCGGCGGCCAGCATCCCGGTAATCCGGCTGACAACGAGGGCAGGCCCCATGCTGGAAAACTACTTGCCGATACTGGTGTTCCTCGCCATCGGCGTCGTGATGGCGGCGATCATGATGATACTCGGGTTCGTACTGGCGCCCCGCCGCCCGGACAGTGAGAAGCTCTCCCCCTACGAGTGCGGCTTCGAGGCCTTCGAGGATTCGCGCATGAAGTTCGACGTGCGCTACTACCTGGTCGCCATCCTGTTCATCATCTTCGACCTGGAGGTCGCCTTCCTGTTCCCGTGGGCCGTGGTCCTCGAGGACATCGGCTGGTTCGGGTTCTGGGCGATGATGATGTTCCTCGGGATCCTGGTCATCGGCTTCATCTACGAGTGGAAGAAGGGGGCCCTGGAATGGGAGTAGAAGGCGTTCTTGAAAAGGGGGTCGTGACGACCTCGGCCGACAAGCTCATCAACTGGGCGCGAACCGGCTCCCTCTGGCCCATGACCTTCGGTCTGGCCTGCTGCGCGGTGGAGATGATGCACGCCGGCGCCTCCCGCTACGACATGGACCGCTTCGGCATGCTGTTCCGCCCGAGCCCGCGCCAGTCCGATGTGATGATCGTGGCCGGAACGCTGTGCAACAAGATGGCGCCGGCCCTGCGCAAGGTCTACGACCAGATGCCGGAGCCGCGCTGGGTGGTCTCCATGGGCTCCTGCGCCAACGGCGGCGGCTATTACCACTACTCCTATTCCGTGACCCGGGGCTGTGACCGGGTCGTGCCGGTGGACATCTACGTGCCCGGCTGTCCGCCGACGGCCGAGGCGCTCCTCTACGGCATCATGCAGCTGCGCAACAAGATCAAGCGCACCAACACCATCGCACGCTAGGCGGTTCTCCCATGAGCAAGAACACGACACCGTTGCATGAACAGCTGGCCGCCCGGTTCGACGGGCCGGGCTTTGCCCTGGCCGAGCGCCTCGACGAGGTGACCCTGACCGTCCCGCGTGACGCCCTGCTGGAGACCATGACCGCGCTGCGCGACGAGGCGGGGCTGCGCTTCGAGCAGCTCACCGACCTCTGCGGCATCGACTACCTGACCTACGGCGAGCGCGAGTCGGCTCCGGCCGGGGAGCGCTTCGCCGTGGTCTACCACCTGCTGTCGCTGACCCACAATCGCCGGCTGCGTGTGCGCACCTTCCTGGATGACGACATGCCGCTGGTGGACTCGGTGGTCAACGTCTGGCCCGGGGCCAACTGGTTCGAGCGCGAGGCGTTCGACCTGTTCGGGATCGTCTTCGACGGGCATCCCGACCTGCGTCGCCTCCTGACCGACTACGGCTTCGTCGGCCATCCGTTCCGCAAGGACTTCCCCATCAGCGGCAACGTCGAGATGCGCTACGACCAGGAGTTCGGTCGGGTGGTCTACGAGCCGGTGAGCATCGAGCCGCGCATCAATGTGCTGCGGGTGATCCGTGACGACCATCGCTACGCCGGTCGCGCCAGTGAAGAGGGGGCCAACTGATGCCGGAGATCCGCAACTACACCCTCAACTTCGGGCCTCAGCACCCAGCCGCCCATGGCGTGCTGCGTCTGGTGCTGGAGATGGACGGCGAGGTCATCGACCGCGCCGACCCCCACGTGGGGCTGCTCCACCGGGCCACGGAGAAGCTGGCGGAGACCAAGCCGTTCAACCAGTCGGTCCCCTACATGGACCGTCTGGACTACGTCTCGATGATGGCCAACGAGCACGCCTACGTCATGGCCATCGAGAAGCTGCTCGGGGTGACCCCGCCGCTCCGCGCCCAGTACATCCGGGTGATGTTCGACGAGATCACCCGCATCCTGAACCACCTGATGTGGCTCGGTGCCCACGGCCTCGACATCGGCGCCATGAGCATCTTCCTCTACTGCTTCCGCGAGCGTGAGGATCTGATGGACTGCTACGAGGCGGTCTCCGGTGCCCGTTTGCACGCCGCCTACTACCGTCCCGGCGGCGTCTATCGCGATCTGCCGGAGAGCATGCCGAAGTACGAGGTCTCCAAGTGGCACAACGAGGCCCAGGTGAACGCGCTGAACGAGACCCGCGAGGGCTCGCTGCTCGACTTCCTGGAGGCGTTCACCGAGCGCTTCGACGGCCGCGTGGACGAATACGAGACCCTGCTTACCGAGAACCGCATCTGGAAGCAGCGGACCGTGGACATCGCCCCGGTCTCGCCGGAGCGCGCCAAGGCGCTCGGCTTCACCGGGCCGATGCTGCGCGGCTCCGGGGTGGCCTGGGACCTGCGCAAGAACCAGCCCTATGAGGTCTATGACCAGCTCGACTTCGATATCCCGGTAGGCACCAACGGCGACAGCTACGACCGTTATCTGGTCCGCGTCGAGGAGATGCGCCAGTCCAACCGCATCATCAAGCAGTGCGTCGAGTGGCTGCGCAACAACCCCGGCCCGGTGATGGTCGAGGACCACAAGGTCGCCCCGCCGAAGCGTGAAGAGATGAAGGACGACATGGAGGCCCTCATCCACCACTTCAAGCTCTTCAGTGAGGGCTATCTGGTCCCGGAGGGCGAGGCCTACGCCGCGGTGGAGCATCCCAAGGGCGAGTTCGGGATCTATCTGGTCTCCGACGGAGCCAACAAGCCGTATCGCATGAAGATCCGCGCCCCGGGCTTCGTCCACCTGTCGGCCCTGGACGAGATGACCCGCGGCCACATGCTGGCCGACGTGGTGGCCGTGATCGGGACCCAGGATATCGTGTTCGGGGAGGTGGACCGGTGAGCGCCGAGAGCAAACTGCATCTGATTACCGAAGCATCGCGCGAGGCCATCGATCGCAAGGTGGCACAGTATCCGGCCGACTGGAAACAGGGCGCCCTGATGCCCGCGCTGGAGATCGCCCAGGAGCAGAACGGCGGCTGGCTGACCGATGACCTCATCGAGGCGGTGGCCGAGTACCTGGAGCAGCCGGCCATCGCCGCCTTCGAGGTCGCCACCTTCTACTCCATGTACGAGCTGGAGCCGGTGGGGCGCCACAAGATCGCCATGTGCACCAACGTCTCCTGCATGCTGTGCGGCTCGGACGGCATCGTGGATCACCTGAAGAAGCGCCTCGGCATCGGTTTCGGCGAGACCACCCCCGACGGGCGCTTTACGCTGAAGGAGGTCGAGTGCCTCGGTGCCTGCGGCGGCGCGCCCGTATTCCTGCTTGGACATCAGTACTACGAAAATCTGACCCCCGAACGGGTGGACGAGATTCTGGATCAACTCGACTGAGACGCGTGTCTCGGACGGCAGTTCAATCCGCGGATTGAACCGGCGAGTGGAGCGAGAGATGGCCAACGAAGTCTGTTATCGGTTCAATGACCAGGAGAAGTCCTGGACCCTGGACACCTACGTCCGCAACGGCGGGTATCAGATGTTGAAGAAGGTGCTGACCGAGCAGGTCTCGCCCGACGACATCATCGCCGAGGTCAAGGCTTCGGCCCTGCGTGGACGTGGCGGCGCCGGCTTTCCCACCGGCCTGAAGTGGAGCTTCATGCCGCGCAACGCGCCCGGCCAGAAGTACATCGTCTGCAACTCCGACGAGGGCGAGCCGGGGACCTTCAAGGATCGCGATATCCTGCGCTACAACCCGCACCAGCTCATCGAGGGCATGGCCATCGCCGGCTACACCATCGGCGCCAGCGTCGGCTGGAACTACATCCGTGGTGAGTTCTACGAGCCGTGCGAGCGGTTCGAGGCGGCCCTGGAAGAGGCGCGGGCGGCCGGGTATCTGGGCGAGAACCTGTTCGGCAGCGGCTTCGACTTCGACGCCTTCCTGCATCGTGGCTACGGCGCCTACATCTGTGGCGAGGAGACCGCGCTGCTGGAGTCCATCGAGGGCAAGAAGGGGCAGCCGCGCTTCAAGCCCCCGTTCCCGGCCAGCTACGGCCTGTTCGGGCGGCCGACCACCATCAACAACACCGAGACGCTCTCCTCCATCCCGGTGATCCTCGAGAACGGCGGGGAGTGGTTCGCCAACCTCGGCAAGCCCAACAACGGGGGCTCGAAGATCTTCTCGGTCTCCGGCCATGTGAACCGGCCCGGCAACTACGAGGTCCCCATGGGCACCCCCTTCAGCGAACTGCTGGAGATGGCCGGCGGAGTGCGTGACGGGCGCCGGCTCAAGGCGGTGATCCCCGGCGGCAGCTCGACCCCCGTCATGCCGGCCGAGACCATCATGGACTGCACCATGGACTACGACTCCCTGGCCCAGGGCGGCTCCATGCTCGGCGCCGGGTCGGTGATCGTCATGGACGACACCACCTGCATGCCGAAGGTGCTCGAGCGCATCAGCTACTTCTATTACGAGGAGTCGTGCGGCCAGTGCACACCGTGCCGCGAGGGGACAGGCTGGCTCTACCGCGCCGTGAGTCGTATCGAGAACGGCCGTGGCCGGCAGGAGGATCTGGACCTGCTCTGTGATGTCTCCAACCGGATCATGGGGCATACCATCTGCGCCCTCGGCGATGCGGCGGCGATGCCGGTCACGAGCTTCATCGAACACTTCCGCGACGAGTTCCAGTACCACCTGGATCACAAGCGGTGCATGGTGGCCGCCAGCTGAGCGGCCGGCAACGAATAGGCGAGACCATGGTCGATATCGAAATCAACGGCATTCCCATCAAGGCCCAAGACGGCCAGATGCTGATCGAGGCCGCCGACGAAGCCGGGATCACCATCCCGCGTTTCTGCTACCACAAGAAGCTGTCGGTGGCGGCCAACTGTCGCATGTGCCTGGTGGAGGTGGAGAAGGCGCCGAAACCACTGCCGGCCTGCGCCACGGCGGTGACCGACGGCATGCGGGTCTTCACCCGGTCCTCGAAGGCGCTGGGTGCGCAGAAGGGGGTGATGGAGTTCCTGCTCATCAACCACCCGCTGGACTGCCCCATCTGCGACCAGGGCGGCGAGTGCGACCTGCAGGAGATGGCCATGGGCTACGGCCAGAGCTTCTCCCGCTACGCCGAGTCGAAGCGCGTGGTCGAGGACCACGACATCGGTCCGCTCATCGCCACCGAGATGACCCGCTGCATCCACTGCACGCGCTGCGTGCGCTTCGGCGCCGAGATCGCCGGGGTGCGGGAGATGGGTGCCGTGGGCCGCGGTGAGCACACCGAGATCGGGACCTATGTGGAGGCCAGCGTCGATTCCGAGCTCTCCGGGAACATCATCGACATCTGCCCGGTGGGTGCGCTGACCTCCAAGCCGTTCCGCTTCCACGCGCGGCCGTGGGAGCTGACCGGGCAGGACGGCATCGCCGCCCACGACTGCGTCGGCGCCAATGTCCGCCTGGAGACCCTGCGCGGCGAGCTGATGCGCGTCGTGGCGCGCGAGAACGAGGCGGTGAACGAGACCTGGATCGCCGACCGGGAGCGCTTCAGCTATACCGGCCTGGCGCACGGCGACCGGGTGACCGCCCCCATGGCGCGTGACGATGGCGGTCAGCTGCGCCCGCTGGACTGGAACAGTGCCCTCGAGGCCGTCGGCAGCCGCCTCAAGGCGGTGGTCGGTGAGCACGGGGGCGATGCCCTGGCGACCCTGGTCTCGCCCTCGGCGACGCTTGAAGAGGCCTATCTGGCGCAGAAGGTGACCCGGGGGCTCGGGAGCGGCAACATCGATCACCGCCTGCAGCAGCAGGACTTCTCCGATGACGCGGGTCGGCCGGTTCAGCCGAGCCTGGGGCTGCCCATCGCGGAGCTGTCGGAGGTCGACGGCGCGCTGGTGATCGGCGGCAACCTGCGCAAGGACCAGCCCCTGCTCAATCATCGCCTGCGCAAGGCGGCCCTGAAGGGCGCGAACATCGCGGCCATGGAGGGGATGGAGAACGAGGCGACCCTGCCGTACAGCGCGCGTCTGGTGGACGATCCCCGCAACATGGCCCGGCATCTGGCCGGCGTGGCGGCGGCGCTGGCGGCGAAGACCGGGGCCGCGCTGCCCGGCGGCCTCGACAAGCTGGCCCCGGCGACGCCGAGTGCGGAAGAGGCGGCCCTGGCGGAATCCCTGGTCGGCGGTGGCAGCCGGCTGGTGCTGCTCGGCCAGCAGGCCCTCAACGCCCCGGATGCCGCCCGGATCCGCAGTCTGGCCGGCGCCGTCGCGGAGCTGGCCGGTGCCCGTTACGGCGAGCTCCCCCTGGGTGGCAACAGCCCGGGCGCCTGGCTGGCCGGCGCGGTCCCCCATCGCGGGCCGTGTGGCCAGTCGGCCAAGGCGGGGCGCCACGCCGCCTCGATGATCGCCGAGCCGGCGAAGGCCTACCTGCTTGTCGGCAGTGAACTCGACGATGTCGCCGCATCGGGCGCCCTGAAGTCGGCCCTGGAGGCGGCGGAGCTGGTCATCGCGGTGGGCCCGTTCGCCGACGAGAAGATGCGCGAACTGGCCGATATCATCCTCCCCGGGACGGCCTGGGGCGAGACCGCCGGCACCTACGTCAACATCGAGGGACGCTGGCAGGGCATGCGCGCGGCGGCGGAAACGCCCGGCGAGGCGCGTCCGACCTGGAAAATCCTGCGCGTTTTCGGTAACGTTCTCGGCCTTTCCGGGTTCGACCACGTGACCACCGACGACGTGCGCGCCGAACTCGAAGAGCAGTGCGGCGGGGTGGCCATCGACGGTCGGCCGAGCTGGCAGGCCCCCGAGGATCTCGACCCGGCCGGCCGGGGCGTCTGGCGCATTGCCGACCTGCCCATCTACGGCGTGGATGGCCTGGTGCGCCGCGCCGGTCCGCTGCAGCATACCGCCGATGCGTACCACCCCGGCGTCGCGATGCGGCGCGCCGAGGGCGAGCGCCACGGGATCGCCGAAGGGGGTATCATCACCGTCCGGCAGAACGGCGGCGAGGTGAAGGTCGAGGTCGTCTTCGACGAACGCGTACCGGAGAACTGCGTCTGGCTGCCTGCGGGGCTGCCGACGTCCATGGGGCTCGGAGCCGGTCACGGGCCGGTTGAGCTGGCGAAGAACTAAACGCAGGAGTGGGAACCGGAATGGTTGAGCTCTTCGAAGCCCTCGGACTGCCTGCTGGGGTCCAGACCGCCTTGGTCATCCTGGTCAAGATCACGGTGCTGCTGGTGCCGCTGATGCTGGCCGTGGCCTATTACACCTACGCCGAGCGAAAGGTCATCGGCTTCATGCAGGTCCGGACCGGGCCGCTGCACGTCGGACCGCGCGGGCTGCTGCAGCCCATCGCCGACGCCCTGAAGCTGATGTTCAAGGAGATCGTGCTGCCCACCGGGTCCAGCCGCTTCCTCTTCCTGCTCAGCCCCATCCTCGCCATGGCACCGGCACTGGCGGCCTGGGCGGTAATCCCGTTCGGCGAAGGTCTGTACGTCACCAATGTCGACGCCAGCATCCTCTACATCCTGGCCATCACCTCCATGGGTGTGTACGGGATCATCCTGGCGGGCTGGGCCTCCAACTCCAAGTACGCCTTCCTGGGCTCCATGCGCTCCGCGGCGCAGGTGATCTCCTACGAGATCGCCATGGGCTTCGCCCTGGTCGGGGTGGTCATGGCCGCCGGCAGTCTCAATATGGTGGAGCTGATCAACGCCCAGCAGGGCAGCATCCTGCACTGGTTCTGGCTGCCGCTGCTGCCGCTGCTGATGGTCTACTTCATCGCCGGTCTGGCCGAGACCAACCGGGCGCCGTTCGACTTGGCCGAGGGGGAATCGGAGATCGTCGCCGGCTTCCACGTGGAATACTCCGGCATGGCGTTCGCGGTCTTCTTCCTGGCCGAATACGCCAACATGATCCTGATCTCGCTGCTCACGGCGCTGTTCTTCTTCGGTGGGTGGCATTCGCCGTTCGAGGGCATCCCGGGGCTGGAGTCCGCGTTCGCCTGGGTCCCGGACATCGTCTGGCTGTTGCTGAAGACGGCGTTCTTCATGCTGTTGTTCCTGTGGTCGCGCGCCACCTTCCCCCGCTATCGCTATGACCAGCTCATGCGGCTGGGCTGGAAGATCCTGATTCCGGTCACGATCTTCTGGATCGCCGTGCTCGGTGTCTTCATCCTCGCGGGTCTCGGGCCCTGGTTCGACGGCGTCTGACGTCGGGAGTCTTGAAACCCTATGAATGCCTTTAACCGATTCTTCAAGAGCCTCTTCCTCCTCGAGCTGTTCAAGGGGATGCGTCTGACCGGTCGGCGGTTCTTCGACCGCAAGGTGACGATCATCTACCCCGAGGAGAAGACGCCCCAGTCCAACCGCTTCCGCGGGCTGCACGCCCTGCGGCGCTACCCCAACGGCGAGGAGCGCTGCATTGCCTGCAAGCTGTGCGAGGCGGTCTG
>CAZGJO010000038.1:0-12999 GCA_964525685.1 uncultured Ectothiorhodospiraceae bacterium
AGCATCTCGAAGAAGGTGTGGTGGCGGGCTGTATAGCCGACGTTCTCCAGGTCGTTGTGCTTGCCGCCGGCGCGCACGCAGCGCTGGGAGCTGACCGCCCGGGTGTAGGGGCGGTGCTCGTGGCCCAGGAAGACCTCCTTGAACTGCACCATGCCGGCGTTGGTGAACAGCAGGGTCGGATCGTTCTCCGGCACCAGCGGGCTCGACGGCACCACCGTGTGGCCGCGCTCGGCGTAGAAGTCCAGAAACTGCTGACGAATCTCGGCGCTCTTCATGTCGTCACTCGTCCCTACCACAGGGGTTCGGTGTCCGGAATCCGGCTCGGATGGTCCCAGCGTCGCGCGCCGGGGTCTCAGAGATCGTCCACGTCCATGACCCGCCGGACCTGCTCGGCGGTAAAACCTCGTCCCTGCAGGAAGCGCGCACGGCGCGACCACTCCCGGCGGTCCGCCGGGGGTTCCGCGTTGCCGAAACGCTGCTGGTAGACCTCGCAGGCCTGTTCACGCCAGTCCACCGCCGCCATGTGCGGTTCGGCGCGACTGGTGTCCACGCCGCGCTGGCGCAGCTCGGCCTCGATCTTCATCGGCCCCGCCCCGCGCTCCACGCGGCTGCGGACAAAACTCTCGACGAAGCGCTCCTCGCTGAGCAGCCCCTCGTCCTGCAATTCGTCGACCACGGCGGCCACGAGCGTCTCGTCGTGCCCCCGACTCCGCAGTCGCTGGGCCAGCTCTGCGACGGCGTACTCCCGTCGGGCGAGCAGGCGCATGGCGGCCTCGCGCGCGGCGGCCCGATCATCCGCGGCCGTCATTCAGATGCCCGCGCAGGCCGCCACGTTCCGTTCAGCCCTGCGCCTCTTCGGCGCCCCCGTCATCGGCCACGGCCGGTTCCTCGGCCTCCTCGCCGGCCGCCGGCGCCTGCGGCATCAGCCGCTCGCGGATGGCGGCCTCGATGGCCGCGGCGGTGTCCGGATTGTCCTTGAGGTACTGACGGACATTGTCCTTGCCCTGGCCGATGCGCTCGCCGTTGTAGGAGTACCAGGCCCCCGACTTGTCGATGAGCCCTTCCTTGACGCCGTAGTCGATGATCTCGCCCTCGCGCGAGATCCCCTCGCCGTAAAGGATGTCGAACTCGGCCTGCTTGAACGGCGGCGCCACCTTGTTCTTCACCACCTTGACGCGGGTCTCGTTGCCGAGCACCTCGTCGCCCTTCTTGATCGAGCCGATGCGGCGGATGTCCAGCCGCACCGAGGAGTAGAACTTCAGCGCGTTGCCGCCGGTGGTGGTCTCGGGGGAGCCGAACATCACGCCGATCTTCATGCGGATCTGGTTGATGAAGATCACCAGCGTGTTGGAGCGCTTGATGTTGGCGGTGAGCTTGCGCAGCGCCTGGGACATCAGCCGCGCCTGCAGGCCGACGTGGGAATCCCCCATCTCGCCCTCGATCTCGGCCTTCGGCGTCAGCGCCGCCACCGAGTCGACCACCAGCACGTCCACGGCGGAGGAGCGGACCAGCATGTCGGCGATCTCCAGCGACTGCTCGCCGGTGTCGGGCTGGGAGACCAGCAGCTCGTCGATGTCGACGCCGAGCTTGCCGGCATACTCCGGATCCAGGGCGTGCTCGGCATCGACGATGGCGCAGGTCCCGCCGACCTTCTGCGCCTCGGCCATGACCTGCAGGGCCAGGGTCGTCTTGCCGGAGGACTCCGGCCCGTAGATCTCGACCACCCGGCCGCGCGGCATGCCGCCGACGCCGAGGGCCATGTCCAGGCCCAGCGAGCCGGTGGAGATGGCCGGCACGTTCCGGACCGCGGCGGCATCGCCCATGCGCATCACGGAACCCTTGCCGAACTGCTTCTCGATCTGACCGAGTGCCGCCGTCAGTGCGCGCTGCTTGTTCTCGTCCATAATCCTCTACCTCATCAGTTGCGCATAAAAACGAAGGGCTCCCTGCCCCTCGCCGTGTATGGGTTACAACGGGCGGATTATCCCATAAGGAGGGGGTATCAGCCTAGGTCTTCGCGATGCGCTCCTGAAGGCCGCGCAGGGCCCCGGCCACGCTCTGGCGCCGAACCCCCTCGCGATCACCATCGAATTGCTCGGCACGGGTGGAAATGCCCGCCGGTCCGGCCCACGCCAGCCAGACCAGGCCCACCGGCTTGTCCGGCGTACCGCCGCCGGGCCCGGCGATCCCGGAGACGGCGCAGCTCCAGTCGACGCCGCAACGCGCCCGCGCCCCGGCGGCCATGGCCTCGACCACCGGTTGCGAGACGGCACCGTGTTCGTTCAGGAGGGCGGCGTCGACGCCGAGCAGGCCCGCCTTGGCGGCGTAGGCGTAGGTCACCAGGCCACCGTGAAACCAGGCGGAGGAGCCGGTCACATCGGTCATCACCTTGGCGATCCAGCCGCCGGTGCACGACTCGGCAGTGGCCACCCATTCGCCGCGCGCGGCCAGGGTCGTGCCGAGTTCGGTGGCCAGTCGTTCCAGGGCGGCATCGTCGGTGGCGGTCACGTCAGCATCTCCACGATGCGACAGCTCACGCGCCGGCCCGCCTCCGCATCCTCCACCCGCAGCACCTCCACCCGGGCGTGCAGCGGCGGGGTCAGGGCCGTGGCCGGGCTGACCTCCACCTCCAGGGTGGCGCCTTGGTCCACCACGGCCTCGCAGGTGAAGGACAGGCCGCTGGCGCTGAGGTCGGTGGTCCGGCCCGCGTGACGGCCCGGCTGGCCGTCGATGGCAAAGGTCAGTGGGCAGTCCACCGCCATGCGGCGAAAGCCGCGCTTCTCCTCCGAACGTCCGAGTACCATCGACACCCTCCGGCTCCTGACTCCCGGATAATCGTCGCCCATACGACCGCCCGCGTCCACTCCCCCGGACTCGCCCCGAACCGGCCCCTCTTGTAGACTCGCGGCCATGACTGCCGGCGCCCGACACACCCCGCTCATGCGCCAGTATCTGGATCTCAAGGCGGAGAACCCCGGGATCCTGATGTTCTTCCGCATGGGCGACTTCTACGAACTCTTCTACGACGACGCCTACCGCGCGGCGGAGCTGCTCGACATCAGCCAGACCGTGCGCGGCGAGTCCGCCGGCGAGCCGGTGCCCATGGCCGGGGTGCCGGTGCAGTCGGTGGAGACCTATCTGGCGCGGCTGGTACGCATGGGGGAGTCGGTGGCCATCTGCGAGCAGATCGGCGATCCGGCCACCAGCAAGGGGCCGGTGGAGCGGCAGGTGGTCCGCATCGTCACCCCGGGCACGGCCACCGACGAGGCGCTGGTGGACGAGCGGCGGGAGAGCTTCACCGCCGCCATCAGCCCGGCGCCGAAGGGGGGCTGGGGGCTGGCGTGGCTGGACGTGGGCAGTGGCCGCTTCTCTCTGGCCGCCCTGGCGGACGACGAGGCCCTGGCGGCCGAACTGGCCCGGCTGCAGCCGGCGGAGCTGCTGCTGCCGGAGACGCTGGAGGGCAGCGGACCGTGGGACGAGAGGCCCGGCCTCCGCCGCCGCGCCGACTGGCTGTTCGAGCCCTGCGAGGCCGCTCGCCAGCTCGCCGAGCAGTTCGCCACACGGGATCTGGCCGGTTTCGGCATCGCCGATGTCACGGCCGAACGGGAACGCCCCCTGGGGGCGGCCGTGGGGGCCGCCGGGGCGGTCCTCGACTACGTCCGTGATACCCAGCGCAGCGCCCTGCCCCATCTGCGCGGCCTGACGGTGGAGCAGCGCGAGGACGCCGTGCTGCTGGACGCCGCCTCGCGCCGCAACCTGGAGCTGGATACCAGCCTCGGCGGCGACACACGCCACACCCTGCTGGCCGTGCTCGACCAGTGCCGCACCCCCATGGGCAGCCGCCTGCTGCGCCGCTGGCTGCACCGCCCGCTGCGTCGCCGCCAGGCGGTGGAAACGCGCCAGGCGGCGGTGACCGAGCTGCTGGAGAGCGGCCGCCATGCCGCCCTGCACGAGGCCCTCGGCGGCCTCGGTGACGTCGAGCGCATGCTCTCCCGGGTCGCCCTGCGCAGCGCCCGCCCCCGGGATCTGGTCCACCTGGGCCAGGCGCTGGCGCGTCTGCCGGCCATCCACGCCAGCCTCGACACCCCGGACAGCCGCCTGCTGCAACAGGTCCTGGAGGCGCTGGGCAACTTCCCGGAGCTCGCCACCCTGCTGGAATCGGCCCTGGCCACCCCGCCGCCGGCCTGGCTGCGCGACGGCGGCGTCATCGCCGACGGCCATGACGCCGAACTGGACGAGCTGCGCCGCCTCGGCGGGGACGTCGACGGCTTTCTGGCGGAATTCGAGGAACGCGAACGCGAGCGCACCGGGATCCCCAATCTGCGCATCCGCCACAACCGCGTCCACGGCTTCGCCCTGGAGGTCCCGCGCAGTCAGGCCGAACACGTGCCCGACGACTACATCCGCCGCCAGACCCTGAAACAGGTGGAGCGCTACGTCACCGACGAACTCAAGGCCTTCGAGGACCGCGTCCTCTCCGCCCGCGACCGTGCCCTGGCGCGGGAACGGGTCCTCTACGAGGGCCTGCTCGACACCCTCAATGCCGAACTCGCCCCCCTGCAGGCCAGCGCCGAGGCGATGGCCACCCTGGATGCCCTGGCCGATCTGGCCGAGCGCGCCGAGGCCCTGGACTGGCGTGCCCCGCACTTCTCCGACGAGCCGGGCATCACCATCGAGGGCGGCCGCCACCCGGTGGTGGAACAGGCCCAGAGCAAGCCCTTCATCGCCAACGATCTCGACCTGCACCCCGAGCGCCGGCTGCTGGTGATCACCGGGCCCAACATGGGCGGCAAATCCACCTACATGCGCCAGGCCGCGCTGATCACCCTGCTCGGCTACATGGGCAGCTACGTCCCGGCCGGCGCCGCCACCCTCGGCCCGGTGGACCGGATCTTCACCCGCATCGGCGCCAGCGACGACCTCGCCTCCGGCCGCTCCACCTTCATGGTCGAGATGACCGAGACCGCCAACATCCTCCACCACGCCACCGAGCGCAGCCTGGTACTGCTGGACGAGATCGGGCGCGGCACCTCGACCTTCGACGGCCTCGCCCTCGCCTGGGCGGTCTCCCGGGAGCTGGTCCGGCGCACCGGCTGCCTGACCCTGTTCGCCACCCACTACTTCGAGCTCACCACCCTGGCGAACGAACTGCCCGGTGTCGCCAACGTCCACGTCGCCGCCCGTGAGTACGACAACGGCGTCGTCTTCCTGCACAGCGTCGCCGACGGCCCCGCCAGCCAGAGCTACGGCCTCCAAGTCGCCGCCCTGGCCGGCGTCCCCGACCACGTCATCCGCGCCGCCCGCGAACACCTCGCCGAGCTGGAGAGCCGCACCGCCGAGACCCCGGAGCCGCAGCTGAGCCTCTTCGGCCCCGAGCCGACCTCACCACCGGCGGAACCGACACCGCCCGAGCCGGCCCCGAGCCCGGTGGAGACCGAGCTGCGACAGCTGGACCCCGACGAACTCACCCCGCGCGCGGCCCTGGATCTGCTCTACCAGCTGCGCGAAGAGGCCCTGCGGCGAGACGACGGCCCCCGGCCCGGAGAAGCCGGGCCACAGCCGTCCTCGCCCCGGGGGACGCCGTGAATACGTCCGTGTAGGCTCGACGGCCGCATCCCTGCGGCCGACGCACCCGGGTCGAGGACGGCCGCGGCCCGGCGGGCGGTCCGGGGTGTTTCCGGTACCTTTCACGGCGCACCGAGCAGCGCAGCCCGGGAAGGGGCGAAGAGCGAGCGCTGTCCGAGCGAAGCGAGTTCGCGAACGGCCCCTTCCCGGGCGAGCAGCGCAGGGCACCCGAAGGGTGCGTCGTGTGTACCGGGGACACCCCCGGACCGCCCGCCGGGCCGCGGCCGTCCGGTACCAGCACGGGAAACCGGAGATATTGTCGGTTGACCCGAGCCATCCGGTGGCCTGCAATAGAGCGATATCCGTACCACAAAAAGGGAACTAACATGGCCTACGTCGTTACCGAGAACTGCATCGCCTGCAAATACACCGACTGCGTCGACGTCTGCCCGGTGGACTGCTTCCACGAGGGCCCCAACTTCCTGGTCATCGACCCCGAGGAGTGCATCGACTGCACCCTGTGCGAACCGGAGTGCCCGGCCAACGCCATCTACGCCGAGGAGGACCTGCCGGAGGATCAGGAGGAGTATCTGGAGCTCAACGCCGAGCTGGCGCAGATCTGGCCGGTGATCACCGAGCGCAAGGATCCCTTGCCGGACGCCGAGGAGTGGGACGGCAAGCCGAACAAGCGCGACATGCTCGAGCGCTGAACGCGTCTTCTGCCGGAGGCCGAAAAAAGAAAAGCCCGCTTTCGCGGGCTCGGGACTTCCCAACCAGGGAAGCAAGGGGAAACAAAAGCAGAGGTTGGCGAATCACCCTTTCACCCCGGGCTTCCTGCCCTTGTTCACGCCTCCAGCGCTCCGCAACCTGACATCCTGTACCCGCCGGGTCCTTCCTGGACCAAAAAGACGGCAGGGGCGACATCCTGTCCGGCCATCCTGACCTGAGTCTCCCTCCCCTTCGTGCCTCGTCCCGGAGGCGTTTCTTGTTGTGTTGGGTGCCAAGTTAACCGCGTCGGCTCCTTCTGGCAAACCACCCCGAACACTGCCGGCGTCCCGTCCGGCACGCCGAGACGCCAGACAAACCCCAAAAAAATCAATTGGTTGAAAAATGAACAAACGAAAGAAAGGAAAAGACTGACGCGGTACCAGGTACTCCGCCGACATCATGTTCAGATAAATCCTACAAGATTGTACGCAGTCCAGGCCCCGGCAAAGGCCTCCTGCGCATCCGGGCGCGCAGGGATCGCGCGCCCGGGGCGAACTCAGCGCCCCTCTTCCAGCGCCTCCAGCAGGTTCGACGGCGGCACAAAGCCCGGCAGCATCGTCCCCCCTTCCGTGATGATGCTCGGTGTCCCACGCACCCCCATGGCCCCGGCCAGGTTGAAGTGCTCTTCCACGGGGTTGTCGTCGCACCGCTCGGAACCGATGGACCCGCCGTTCATGCCGCGATCCATGGCCGCATTGGGATCATCGGCGCACCAGATGGCGGCCAGGTTGTTCCAGCCGCGCGAGCCCTGACCCTCGCGCGGGAAAGCGAGGTAGCGAATGGTGATGCCCCGCTCGTGGTACGCGTCCATCTGCTGGTGCATCCGCCGGCAGTAGGGGCATTCGGTGTCGGTGAAGACCGTGACCACATGGCGTTCTTCGGGGGCCCGGAACACGATCATGTTCTCCTCGTCCATCGTCTCGATGGTCGCCGCGCGGGCCCGGTCCTCGGCGGCCTCGGTGAGGTTGCGCCGCTCCTCCATGTCCATCAGATTGCCGGCGAAGACGTGGCGGGCATCATCGGTGATGTAGAGTACGCGACCATCCACGGTCACCTCGAAGAGGCCATCCACCGGGCTGGCGGTGATGTCGATGCGCTCGGCCGACGAGATGAGCTGCTGGACCCGTTCCTCCACCTGGGCGCGGAAATCGTCGTCCACATCGGCCACGGCCGGGGGGGCGAACAGGAACAGTGCCAGCAGGATCGGACCGGTCGGTCGCCAGTACGGAATGGTGCCCATGATTGACTCCTCGTTGTTGTCGGCTTCGGGTTGTCTGGGTGACCCGGCGGCTCAGCCGCGCGGGTGGTGATTCTGGTGCAGCTCGGCCAGTCGAGCCTGAGCCACATGGGTATAGATCTGGGTGGTGGAGAGATCGCTGTGTCCCAGCAACATCTGCACCACACGCAGGTCGGCGCCGTGGTTGAGCAGATGGGTGGCGAAGGCATGGCGCAGGGTGTGCGGGGAGAGCGGCTTGTCGATCCCCGCCGCCACCGCGTAGCGGCGGATGAGCTGCCAGAAGGCTTGGCGGGTCATGCCGCGCCCCCGACGGGTCACGAACACGGCGTCGCTGACGCCGCGCCCCGCCATGAGTTCGCCCCGGGCCCAGCCGAGATACTCGCGCAGCCAGGCCGTGGCCTCCTCTCCCAGCGGCACCAGCCGCTCCTTGTTGCCCTTGCCGATCACCTGCACCACCCCCTGGCTCAGGCCGAGCTGGCCGGCCTCCAGTGCCACCAGTTCGGAGACCCGCAGACCGGTGGCGTACAGCACCTCGAGCATGGCGCGGTCACGCAGGCCGCGCGCGGTGTGCGTCTCCGGCGCCGCCAACAACGCCTCGACATCCGCCTCGGTGAGGCTGTCCGGCAGCGGCCGTCCCAGCCGGGGGGCCTCGATGCGCTCGGTGGGATCGTCCCGGCGGCGCCCCTCGCGCACACGGTACTGGTAGAAGCGGCGCGCCGCCGACAGGGCCCGGGCGGTGCTCCGGGGCCGCTGCCCGGCACTGGCGCACGCCCCCAGCCAGGCCAGCAGATCCGGGCGCCCGGCCTCGCCGAGTCCGACCCCGCGTTCGGCGCGCAACCAAACCCCCAGACGGGCCAGGTCCGTGCGGTAGGCGCTCAAGGAATTCTCGGCCAGCCCGCGCTCCATCCATAGGGCATCCAGAAAGGCCTCGAGTTCCATGCGATCGCTGTCCGGCAACTGGTCAATCCACGCCATGGCCGCCCTCGTGGGCCAGCAGGCCCGCCTTGATCCGCAGCGCAGCACCCGCCCCGCCCCCCTGAAATCCACCCAACCCGTCGCGGGCCACCACCCGGTGGCACGGGACCAGCAGCGGCAGCGGATTGCCCGCCAGGGCTTGCGCCACTGCCCGGGGCGAGCTGCCAAGCGCCGCCGCCACCTCGCCGTACCGCCGCGTCTCGCCGAAGGGGATGGCCAACAGCTCCCGGCGCAACCGCGCCTGAAAGGGAGTGGGCGCGTCCGGTAGCCAGGCCGTCTCCACCGGAACCGGCTCACGGCGGGCATAGGCGCGCAGCCACGCCCGCCAGGGAGCCCCGGCCTCCCCGGCCGTGTCGTTGCCGTCGGGCTCCGCCGGACCCCCACCCAGCGCCAGGCGGGTCCCGCACAGCCGCCCGCCCGCCTCCTCGACGGCCACCGTCACCGGATCACCGGGCGCCGGGACCACCAGATGCCAGGTTCCGGCGCTCATGGTGCCTCGGGGATGGCGCCGTCCAGCTGGCCCATCTCGTTGCGGAGTCGGGCGCGGCGACGGGGATCGTCGGTGGCCCCCAGCAGGCGTTCGAAGAGCTGGGCGGCATCCGCCTCGAACCCGGCATCGGCCAGCGCACGTGCGGCGCGATAGTAGGCCGTCTCCACCCACGGGTCGTCAAGGTCGTCGGGCACCCGGCGGGCGGCGCGCAGATAGTATTCCGCCGCCGCTGCCGGACGGTCGCTCTCACCGTGGGAGTCGGCGCTCCAGAAGAGCATCTCGCGCGCCACCCGGCGGTCGTCGGTGCGCCGCCGCAGCCGCTCGAATACCTCGATGGCCGCGTCATGGGCCTCCGCCGCCTGCAGATCGAAGGCCAGCTGAACGGTGCGGTCCAGCTCTTCGGCATCCAGGCGCGTGTGTTCATCCAGCAGCCGGTGCAGCCCCCGCAGACCACGGTCCACGTCACCGTCCAGGATCAGGGTTCGGGCGCGGCGCAGCTGCCAGTCGAACGCCTCTTCCGGGATCGGCGCCTCGGCAAGCCCCCGCAGCAGACGAGCGGCGGCCGGGATGTCATCGGCGGCCAGGAAGCGGTCGATGAGGGTGTAGCGGATGGGCGCCGGGACGTGCTCCGGGTCGGCGTACGGGGTCGCCTCGGTGTAGAGGCGTTCGAGCAGGGTATCCCCGGGGCCGTCGAGGATGGAGATGGCCAGGCGGCGGTGGGCGGTCTCGCGCAACGCCTCGTCCTCGGCGTGGTCGATGAGCAGTGCCAGCAGGGCACGCTTGTCGACCGGGTCCGTCTCCCGCAGCGCCTCGGCCTCCTCCAACCAGCCCGCCTCCTCGCCGAGGACGAGCTCCCGGGCATTGGCGACCTCGCGACCGAGACGCAGGTAGCTCTGCCAGAGATCGTCCGCGGTCGGCGCTGCGAGGCCGGGCAGCGGGCGCAGCGACGAGGCCGCCAGCAGGGCCTCACGCGCCGCGGTCCGTTCGCGCACCTCCGGGGAGGCGGCCTGGACCAGCTGATGGACCGGGGCCTGCATGCCCGGCTCGGGGGCCAGCCGCACGGCCCGCGCCACCAGTTCTGCCGCCGTGATCCGATCGGCGCGCCAGGCCGCCAGCAGGCGCAACGGTTCCGCCGGGTAGCCGGCATGGACAAAGTCATCGGGGAGGCGGTTCAGGTGGGCCAGGGCCTCCTCGGGGCGCTCGAGCCGGAGCAGCATGATCCCCTGGCGATGGTGGAGCTCGTCGCGCCGCTCCCCGGGCTCGCGCAGCTGGCGCGCGGCGAGGACCGCCGACTCGTATTCACCCGTGAGCTGATAGGCGACCACCAGGGCGCGTTGCCAGTGGCGGACCATCGCCGAGCCCGGCGGTTCCGGATCCAGCCAGAGGCGCTGGAAGGCGAGCTGGCGCAGGGCCTCACCCTCGCCGGCCCGCTCCAGGGCCATGGCTCGGTGGCGGTCGGCCTCGTCCCGGAAGTCGGCCGGCAGGTCCTCGGGATAGTCGGCCACCCGCTGTTCCAGAGCGTGCCAATCGCGTGATTCGATCAGCAGCTCGTGGCGACGGCGCTCCCACTGCAGCCAGCTGGCCGGATAGTCGGCCCGGGGCGGCTGGTTGGCATCGAGATGGTGCAGGGCCAGCCGCACGGCCCCCTCGTCGGCGAGCAGTTCGACGGTATCCAGCGAACGGGCCGCTTCGATGTTGCCATCGGGCACCGCGCCCACCGGAGGCCCATACGCAAGCAGGGCGGCGACCCCCATGGCCGCCGCCCTGCCTGTTCTTCGACTTGCGGGAGGCGCGGCCCCCGCAGCAGCCGGTCGCGCCAATCCGGACAATCCGCCTAGCGGACCTTTTCCTTGATGCGGGCCGACTTGCCGGAACGCTCGCGCAGATAGTAGAGCTTGGAGCGGCGCACGTCGCCTCGACGCTTGACCTTGATCTCGGCCACCAGCGGGCTGTGGGTCTGGAAGACGCGCTCCACGCCCTCGCCGCTGGAGGTCTTGCGCAGGGTAAAGGCGGAGTTGAGGCCGCGATTGCGCTTGCTGATCACCACGCCCTCGAAGGGCTGCAGGCGCTCGCGCTCGCCTTCCTTCACTCGCACCTGCACCAGCACGGTGTCACCCGGGCCGAATTCCGGCACATCGGTCTTGAGCTGTTCGGCTTCAAGCTCGTCGATAATGTTGCTCATCTCTGTTTACTCCCGCGCAACGCGTTTCTCAGTCCGATTCGTCATCCAGGCCCTGCTCGCGGCGCCAGGCCGCGAGCAGGTCTCGATCCGCCTCTGTCAGCCGCACCCCTTCCAGCAGGTCGGGGCGCCGCTGCCATGTCCTTCCCAGGGCCTGCTGCCGTCGCCAGCGGGCGATGGCAGCGTGGTCGCCGGAGCGCAGCACGTCCGGGACCGTCCGGCCCAGCACCTCCTCCGGGCGCGTATAGTGGGGGTGGTCCAGCAGGCCGGTGGCGAAGGAGTCCTCCGCCGCCGAGTCCTCGTGGCCCAGCACCCCGGGCAGCAGCCGTGCCACCCCGTCGATCATTACCATGGCGGCCAGTTCGCCGCCGCTGAGGACGTAGTCACCGATGGACCACTCCTCGTCGACCTCGGCCTCCAGCAGGCGCTCGTCGATGCCCTCGTAGCGCCCGGCCAGAATGATGAGGCGCTCGCGCCCGGCCAGTTCCCGCAGGCCCGCCTGATCCAGCGGGCGCCCCTGGGGGCTCGGGTGGATCACCGTGGCGGGCCGCTGGTCCGCCGCCCGCGCCTCCCTCAGCGAGGCCAGCAACGGCGCCACCTGCATCACCATGCCGGGACCGCCACCGTAGGGCCGGTCATCCACCGTCCGGTGGCGGTCGGTGGCGTGGTCCCGCAGGTTCCACGTCGCCACCTCCAGGCGACCCTGCGCCACCGCTCGACCCGTGATGCCGTGTTCGGTCACCGCCGCCAGCATCTCCGGGAAAAGGGTGACCACATCCACCCGCATCACATCCACCCCGCCGGTCTCAGAAGTCCGGGTCCCAGTCCACCGTCATCCGCCCGGTCGCGGTATCGACCTCGCGAACCACCGTGTCCCGGATGAACGGGATGAGGCGCTCACGCTCACCGCGCACCACCATCACGTCATTGGCACCGGTCTCGAACAGTCCGTGTATCGTCCCCAGCTCGGTGCCATCGGGGGTGACCACGGTCAGCCCCTCCAGATCCGCCCAGTAGTAGCTGCCCGGTTCCGGCTCGGGCAGCTGGTCGCGCGCCACGGAGATGACCCGATGGGTCAGTGCTGCCGCCGCCTCGCGGTCCGCGATGCCCTCCAGTCGAGCCACCAGGTGCTTGCCCTGGCGACGCGCCTCCACGACCTTTCGCGGGCGCGCCTCGTCGCCGAGGTACCACTCGCCGTACTCCAGGATGTTCTCCGGCGGCCGGGTATCGGACTGCACCTTGACCCAGCCGCGCACACCGTTGGGAGCCCCGATGCGCCCCATGGGCACCCGATTCCCCCCGTCGGCATTCACGCGCTGCGAAGCGACCTCAAGCGGCCGCGGCGCTCTTGGCGTACTGCTTGATCAGCCGACTGACGCTCTCGGACGGCTTGGCGCCCTGGTCCAGCCAGTGCTGCACCCGCTCCATGTCCAGCCGCACCGACTCCTGCCCTTCCTTGGCCACCGGGTTGTAGAAGCCCAGGCGCTCGAGGAACGCACCGTCCCGGGGCTTGTGGTGGTCGGCGACGACGATGTTGTAGAAGGGGCTGCGCTTGGCGCCCTTCCGAGCCATGCGAATGGTGACCATACGATTCAGTTCTCCTGCTTCGATTCATTCCGGCCGGCCGACAGGCCGCCCGGAGGCAATCCGGTTCGATCAAGCGGCGAATTATAAGCCATCTGCCGCGCCTCGGAAAGGGCAGCGCGATTCGGCGTTCGTCCGGCGGCCCGGCTCCCCCGCCTTCGGCCCCGGCGGGACGCCGTGAATACGTCCGTGTAGGCTCGA
>CAZGJO010000039.1:0-12912 GCA_964525685.1 uncultured Ectothiorhodospiraceae bacterium
CAGGGCATCGGCGGCGTGTCCGGCCAGGGGACGCCCGTTCAGCGGTATCAGCCCCTTGTCGCGGGCCATCCGCCGGCTCCGCCCCCCGGCCAGGACCACGCCATGGATCAGGTGGCGCCAGGGGGAGAGGGAAGAGGGGCCGCCGTTGTCAGCTGCCAAGCCACTGCTCCCGGCGGGCCCGGACCGTGTCGTCGGGGGCTTCGTCACGTTCCAGATAGACGGTGTCCAGAGCGGGTGGCTCGGGGCACAGGGTCGTCTCGTGGAGGACATCGTCGCGGAAGAAGTGGAGGGAGACGGGTGTCTCCGGCGCCAGGCGGCGCAGGAGGGCATCCGGACCGCCATCCGCGCACAGGCCGTCGACGGCCACCAGTCGGTCGTCCGGCGACAGCCCGGCACGTTCGGCCGGGCTCCCCTCGTGGACGACCTTGACGCGGGTCTGCCCGCCAGCGGTCTCGCAGACCCAGCCCACATGGGGCAATGGCGGTGACTCGCCGGCCGGGCTGCCGCCGGTGTCGGCCTGGTCCTGGCGCGGCCGGGTATGCAGGGTGACGCCGAAATCGGCCAGCAGCGCCGCCAGGGGCGGATCCTCGGTGCCGTGGACGCAGCGGTCGATGAAGTCGTTCAGCCGACCGCCGCTCATCTCGGCGAGCTGTGCCTCGACGGCCCCCTCGGGGATCCCGTGGTCGTCGGGCCCCGGCTCGTGGACACCGTAGCGCGCCCAGAGCCGCTTCATGACGCTGTCCAGGGAGCTCTCGTGATCCCGCCGCAGCAGGAGATCGAGCGCCAGGGCCACCAACGCCCCCTTGGCGTAGTAGCTGACAATGGCATTGGCGGCGTTGGCATCCTGCTGGTAGAACCGCGTCCAGGCATCGAAACTCGATTCGGCAACGGACTGACGCTGCCGGCCGCGACCCCGCTGGACCCGGGTAATCAGGCGACCGAGCTGGGTCAGATAGGTGTCGCTGTCGATGGCCCCGGCGCGCAGGACCCCGCGATCGTCATAGTAGCTGGTAAAGCCTTCGAAGACCCACAGCTGCCGCGTATAGGCGTGGCGCGTCAGGTCCGGATCCACCAGGACCTCGGGGCGCAACCGCTTGACGTGCCAGAGGTGGAAGTATTCATGGCTGAACAGGCCCAGCAGGTCGTTGTAGCGATCCCGCTCCCGGGCGCTCATCGAGTCGCCGGTCGGCAGGGCGTCGCGAGCCGCCATCAGGGCGGATGAATCGCGATGCTCGAGCCCGCCGTAGGAGCCGGCGGTCAAATGGAGATGGAACAGGTAGCGCGATACGGGGAGCTCCCCGAAGGTGTCGACCTGGGCGGCGCAGATGGCGGCCACATCATCCCGCAAGCGCGCCAGATCACCGCGGTGGCGTCCGGTGATGGCGATGCCGTGGGGCACCCCGGCGACATCGAATTCGAGCTGGGTCACCGAGCCCAGGGTGACCGGATAGTCGATGAGGGCGTGATAGTCACGCGCTTGATAGTGGCCGAAACCGGCGCCGTCGACATCCACCGCCGGCAGGGTCGTGGCAACCTGCCAGGGTGCATCGGTGGCGCCGTCATCGGGCGCCAGCAGCTCGAGCTCGTGGGGTTCCGATTCGCACCCCTCGACGCGGAGGAGCAGGGCGGTGCCATTGAAGAAACCGTGGGTGCGATCGAGGTAGGCCGAGCGAACCGAGAGATCGCGGGCATGAACGGAATAGCGCAGGGTAACCGGCGTATCGACCGCGGGCAGGGACCAGCGGTCCTTGTCGACCTTGGTCAGCGCAACCGGGTGCCCCGCAGCATCCTGGGCCGTGATCTCGAGGATGTGACGGGCAAAATCGCGGATCAGGTAACTACCGGGGATCCAGGCGGGAAGGGCCAGTATCCGGCCCTCCGGCGCGGGGGCATCGAGATGCAGCTCGACCGTGAACCGGTGGGATTCGGGGGATTCGGGCCGGACGCGGTAGCGAACCGGGCTTCTGCTCGGCTTTTCGGTCATGGGCGATGAAGCTTGTCAGAACAGGGGTTGGGTGGCGTAGCAGTTCTTCTCTGCCTTCAGCTCGCGCAGCCACTCGATCCGTTGCCGGATGCCCGTCTCCCGCTCTTCGTCAGCGGTGGGCTGGCCGGTGAGGGTGCTACGAATACCGCTGACCACCGAACTATCCATCAAGCGACTGACGACGCCGGTGGAGGGGCGGGTCTCGGCGGCAGCCGGCAGATCGGTGGGAGCCATGGACTGCCCCTGAAGCTGAGCGAGTTCACGGTCGAGCTCCCCGCAGGTCTTGCGGCGGTCATCATCGCGATAGACCTTGAATTCAGGTGTGTCGTCGGCGGCCGCCTCCTCGCCGTCCCGTTCGTCGGCCGCACGGCTGGGGCGTTCACGCTCTATCGGTATCGGGACCGGACGTCGCTGATCGACTCGGGGAACGACATCGTCCGACGCCTCGTTGTCGTCGGTCTCTTCGGTCGCTGTTTCTCCCGGGGAGCGGGCGCTGAGCACTTCGTTCCCGGCGTTCTCCCCGGAATTGTCGAGACCGCCGCGTATGGTCGGTCGTTCATCGACGGGGGCATGCAGGGCGGCACATCCGGTGAGGAGGGCGGTCAGGGCCAGGCCGGCAACGATCCGACCGGCCTTTGCACCACCTCGATTCCCTCGTCCGGATGGCCGTGCGAGGCCTGTGCAACGCGGCGTCCTCTTCCAGTCACGTCCAGTCATGCGGTGTCCCCCGACCCGATGAGCGAAAACGGCGCAGCCGCCGACAGGTCTCGATTGTACCAAATTGACGAAACAGGCGGCGACAGCATCACCAATGGTACGCCCTGAACCGTGAGGCGCCCGGGCCGGAGCCCTGGTCGGTGGGTCCGGGTGCCCGCTGCATAACTTTACATAATATACATTATGCGAAGTATTAGGTATGGGTTTCGGAGCCGTGTTCGGTTGTCCGAGGCTTGCGCTCCGGATTCGCATTGCGCAGAATGCCACATCTGACCGCTCGGTCAGTCCCGGAGTCGCCTCCGGGTGGACGCCAACGATTCAGGAGCCGCGCGCCGTGACACCCGAGTCCCAGAGAGCCAGCCATCAGGAGATCCTGACCGTTGCCGCGCGTCTCTTTTCCCGGCACGGCTTCGACGGCGTCTCGCTGAGCGCCATCGCCAATGCCGCGGGCACCAGCAAGGCCAACGTGCTCTACCACTTCACCTCCAAGGACCAGCTCTACATCAAGGTGATCGAGGCCTCCTGCGTCGAGGTCATGGGGGCACTGGCCCTCGCGCTCGACAGCGCGGCCTCCATTGGTGACAGGCTTCAGGATGTCGCATCGCGCCACCTGGAACACCTACTGGAGAAGCCGGATCTGAACCGGCTGATCCTGCGCGAACTCCAGCACGGCGATGGCGAGCGCGTGCATGAACTGGTCCACGGTGTCCTGCGCGAACACTTCAACGGGATCGTCGACCACGTCCGCTCGGCCCAGGCCAGTGGCGGGATCCGCAGCGACATCGACCCGGCCGTGCTGGTCATGAGCCTGCTCGGCAGCAACCTGTTCTTTTTCGCCCATCGCGAGCATCTGCGCGTGAACGAGAACTGCGAGCCGTTCGTGGACAACCCCGAATTCTTCAGTCGGGAACTGATCAACATCCTCCTGGGGGGCGCCATTCCCACCGGCAACCTCCCAACCAAGGAATAGCCACTCATGGTGCGAAATTTCCGGCACATCACGTCGAACCCGGGCCGGGCGCTGCGGCGCGTCGGCAGTCTGGCCGCCCTGACCCTGCTGCCCCCCCTGCTTGTCGGGTGCGGCAACGATGACGACGACATGGAGCCGGGTCAGGCCATGCGCAGTGACAGCGCCTCGCTGATCACCGCAACCGAGCCGGCCCTGCGGGACATCGACATCACCGAACGCACCATGGGCTATCTGCGCGCCCGCACCGCCCCGACACTGCGGGCCGAGGTCTCCAGTCCGGTGACGGAGGTGCACGTGGAGGTCGGCGACACTGTGGAGGCCGGCGACCATCTGGCAACGCTGGATCCGGAGCCCCACGCCCTCTCCCGCAACGCCGCCCGTGGCGACCGGGACCGGGTGGCCGCCCAGGTGCGCAACCAGCGCCGCCATGTGGAGCGGCTGCGGGCACAGGCCGAAGAGGACTACGTCTCCCCCTCCGAGATGGAGGCCGCCGAAACGCAGCTGGACGAACTCGAGGCGCAACTGGCCACGGCCGAGGCCAACCTCGGCACGGCCGAGCGCAACCACCGCCTGACCCGGGTCAAGGCCCCGGTGAGCGGCCAGGTGGTCGAGCGCGAGATCAGTGAGGGGGACCTGCCCAGCGTCGGCGAACCGCTCTTCGCCCTGGTCTCGACCACCGGTATGGGGGCCGGCCTGCCCTTCCCCGAGACCGCCACCGGGCGTATCGAGGCCGGCATGACGGTTCGGCTCGCCCTCCCCGCGCGCCCCGACGACGTCATGGAGGCGCCCATCAGCGCCATCGGCCGGGTGGTCGGGGACGCCAGCCGCGCCTTCGAGGCCGTGGTGCTGTTCAACAATCCGGGGGACTGGCAGCACGGCGCCAGCGTCATTGCCGATGTGGTACGCGAGACCCGCGCGGACGCCATTACCGTGCCGGAGGTCAGCCTGGTCCGCCGCGCGGACGGCCCGGTGGTCTACTCCATCGAGGACGACAAGGCGGTGGAGAACCGGGTGGAGACCGGCGAGCGCCAGGACGGCTGGGTGGAGATCCGCTCCGGCCTCGAGGCCGATGCGACCATCGCGGCCGATGGGGCCTACTTCCTCTCCGACGGGGCAGCCATCCGCACCCGCGATGACGGCGACGACACCGACGACGAGACGGAGCGCGAACAATGAGCCTCCCTCAGCTGGCCATACGGCGCCACGTCCTGGCGCTGATGCTCTCCCTGCTCATGGTGCTGTTCGGCTGGGTGAGCTACGACCGCCTGGGTGTCGATCGTTTCCCCGACATCGACTTCCCGATGATCTCGGTGACCACCGCCGTGCCCGGTGGCAACCCGGACGTCATCGACTCCAGCGTGACCAACGTCATCGAGGGGACGGTCAACAGCGTCCCCGGCATCGATCGGATCCAGTCCAGCTCCTCCCCCGGGGTCTCGGTGGTCAACATCCAGTTCAATCTGGAGAAGGACGTGGACGTGGCCTTCAACGAGGTCCAGGCCAAGGTGAACCAGGTCCTCGACCAGCTGCCGGACGATGCCGAGACGCCCGTGGTGGCGAAGGTGGAGGTGGATGCCTCACCGGTGATGTGGCTCTCGCTGCAGGGGGATCGCACCCAACAGCAGCTCAACCAGTACGCCGACAACGTCCTGCGCAAGGAGCTGGAGACCATCGACGGCGTCGGCGAGGTCCGCCTCGGCGGCCGGCGCGATCGGACCATCCGGGTGAACCTCGACCTGGAACGGATGAACGCGCAGCGGGTCACCGTGGGCGAGCTGGTCGAGGGCTTCGAGACCGAACACGTCCAGTTCCCGGGCGGCTTCCTGGTCAGTGAACAGACCGAGGGCATGCTCAAGCTCGACCTCGAGTTCCACAGCATCGAGGAACTGGAGGAGATGGTGGTGGCCAGTCGTGACGGTGCCAACGTGCGCCTGCGCGACGTCGCCGACGTGGAGGACGGGCTGGCCGATTTCCGTTCACTGGCGCGCTACAACCAGGAACCGACCATCGGGCTCGGCATCGTCAAGATCGCCGGCAGCAACACCGTCGCCATCACCGAGGAGGTGCGCGAGCGGCTGAAGGAGACCATCATCCCGCAGCTGCCGGCGGGCATGCAGCTGACCATCTCGTCGGACAACTCCAGCTTCATCGTGGACATGATCAACGCGCTGGAGGTCAGCGTGGTGCTCGGCACCCTGCTGGCCGGGCTGGTGGTGCTGGTCTTCCTGCGCAGCCTGCGCTCCACCGCCATCATCGCCGTGGCCATCCCGGTCTCGCTGCTCGGCGCGGTGGCGGTGATGTACTTTTTCGGGTTCACCTTCAACAACCTCACCCTCCTCGCCCTGCTGCTGCTGGTCGGGGTGGTGGTCGACGACGCCATCGTGGTGCTGGAGAACATCTACCGACACCGGGAGACGCTCACGGAGGACGAGGTCCAGGCGGCGGTGGACGGCACCAATCAGGTGGTCTTCGCCATCCTGGCCTCGACCCTGACCCTGGTGGCGCTGTTCGCGCCGGTGATCTTCATGGGCGGGATCATCGGCCGCTTCTTCGAGTCGTTCGCGGTGGTGGTGACCTTCGGGGTACTGGTCTCGTGGTTCGTCGCCATGACCCTGACGCCGATGCTCTGTTCGCGCTTTCTCAAGGTGGAGCCGAGCCACTCCCGTCTTTGGTACGCCTTCGAGCGCCTCTTCCAGGGGATCGAGGCGGTCTACCATCGCCTGCTGGCCATCGCGTTAAGCAACCGCTGGAAGGTCATCGCCCTGACCCTGGTCACCGTGCTCTCCTCTGGCTGGTTCTTCGCCGACATCGGCAAGGCCTTTGCGCCGGAAGAGGACGAGGGCCGTTTCATGGTCATCTTCCGCACCCCGCTGGGCTCCAGCATCGAGCACACCAGCGGCAAGCTGGAGAAGGTCGAGGACGTCCTGGCCCGACAGGACGACGTGGCCGGCTTCTTCGCCGCCGTTGGACTGGGGGACGCGGGCCAGGTCAACCAGGGCCTCTCCTTCATCCGTCTGGTACCCCGGGACGAGCGCGATCGCTCCCAGCAGGAGATCATGGCGGCGGTCAACCAGGAGCTGTCCCAGATCGCGGGGATCCGGGCCTTCGCCCGGGCGGTGCCGATCATCGGTGGTCAGCGCGGGGAGCCGCTGCAGTTCGCCGTGCGCGGTCAGGACATGGACGAGGTCGCCGCCCTCTCCCGGCAACTCGATCAGCGCCTGGCCGAATACGACGGGCTCGGCCGCGTGGACATGGATCAGCAGATGGACCTGCCGCAGGTGGAGGTCAGCCTGGACCGGGAGCGCGCGGCGCAACTCGGCATCACCGCCAGCGAGGCGGCCATGACCATCAACACCCTGGCCGGCGGCCTCGATGTGGCCCGCTTCAACGAGATCCCCGGCGACGGCGAGCGCTACGACATCCGGCTCAAGGCGCGTGACGGCCAGCTGGCCACGGCCGAGGACCTCCGCCGCCTCTATGTGCGCAGCGCCGGGGGCGAGATGGTCCGCATGGACACCATCGCCGATTTCGAGGAGACCCTGGGACCGGCGGCGATCAGCCGCGTGGACCTGCAGTACGGGACGATGTTCTACGCCGACCCCTCGATGCCGCTCAACGAGGCCGTGGCACTGGTCGAGGACGAGGCCGAGGCGATCCTGCCGCCCGGCTATTCGGTGACCATGATGGGCGAGGCCGAGGAGTTCGAAGAGACCGCCGATCACATGTCCTTCGCCTTCCTGCTCGCCATCGTCCTGCTCTACATGGTGCTGGCCAGCCAGTTCAACAGCTTCGTCCAGCCGTTCATCATCATGATGGCGCAGCCGCTGGCGATGATCGGCGGCATCATCGCCCTCTGGGCGGCCGGACACACCCTCAACATCTTCTCGATGATCGGGTTGCTGCTGCTGCTCGGGCTGGTGGCCAAGAGCTCCATCCTGCTGGTTGACCTGACCAACCAGCTGCGCGACAAGGGGTACGGTATCGACGAGGCGCTGCGCGAGGCGTGCCCCATCCGTCTGCGGCCGGTGCTGATGACCTCGCTGACCCTGATACTGGCCCTGACGCCGGCCGCGCTCGGCATCGGCGCCGGTGCCGATACCAATGGCCCGCTGGCCATCGCGGTCATCGGCGGGATGTTCACCGCGACCCTGCTCACCCTGGTGGTGGTGCCGGTGGTCTATTCACTCATCGAGAACGGTCTGGAAAACCGGCGCCAGCGTCGCCGGCAAACCGCATAGGGGGCTCAGCTGATGAACAAACCTTGTATCCGGATGTTCTCTCTCTCCCGCCCCACCCCGGTGGCCTCGGGTACCGGCCACCGACTGTGCGGAATCGGCCTGCTGGTGCTGCTGGGGGCCGCCGCTGCGGTACCGGCACAGGCCGATGGACTGAGTCTGCTGGCTGCCTACGAGAGGGCCCTGGATTCCGATCCGGAGCTGGCGGCGGCGCGTGAGGCGCGCGCCGCCGGACGGGAACGCATCGTTCAGGGACGTGCCGAGCTGCTGCCGCAGGTGAATCTCCAGGCCAGCTACATGGAGCACGACTCGGAGGCCTACTCCCTGCAGACACAACCACCCGGAGGGACGGACTACAGCGCCCGCACCTACGCCATTGAACTGCGCCAGCCCCTCTTCCGACTGGAGAGCCTGGCCGCCTACCGGGCCGGCCAGGCGGAGACGAAACGGGTGGCCCATGTCTACAGCCAGGCCGAGCAGGCCTTCATCCTCCGCGTCGCCGAGCACTATTTTGCCGTGCTCTCGGCCAGCGAGTCGCTGGAGGCGGCGCGCGCGGAGCACAAGGCGATGGAGCAACGCATGGCGGCGGCCCGCCAGGGGCGCGAGGTCGGGATCAGCTCCCGCACCGAGTTCGAGGAGGCCGTGGCGCGTCGTGACCAGGCGGAGGCGACCCTGATCACCGAGGAGAACGCATTCGAGCTGGCCCGCCAGGAGCTGGCGAACCTCCTCGGCTTCATGCCCGAGGGGCTGCACCGGATCGAGGGCGTGCCCGAGGCGCAGCCGCTGGAGCCGGGAGACGTCGAGGCCTGGGTGGAGCGCGCGGAGGAAAACGCCCCGGAGCTGGCCGAGGCGCGCGAGAGCCTGAACCTGGCGCGCGCCGAGGTGACCCGCCGCCAGGGCGATCGCCTCCCCAGCATCGATCTGGTGGCGCGCTACAGTGACCAGTCGGGCGGCGCCCAGGGTGGCGACGACTACTTTCAACAGGACACCGTCTACGGGGTGGAACTGACCATGCCCCTGTTCGGGGGCGGCGCCCTCGCCTCCCGGGTCAGCGAATCACGGGCCTCCGCCGACGAGGCGGCGCATCGGCTGGAGCAGGCGCGGCGGGCCATCACGCTGGGGACACGCCGGGGGTTCCTCAATGCCCGCTCGGCGCGCACCCGGCTGGAGGCCACCGAACGCGCCGTGGAATCGGCGCGCACCGCCCGCGAGGCCACCCAGCGCGGCTACCGGAACGGCCTGAACAGCCAGGTGGAGCTGCTGGACGCCGAACAGCGCTTCTTTGCCGCCCAGCGCGATCTGGCCGAAACCAAGTACGCCTACCTCGAGAGCCTGCTCCACCTGAAGGCGGCGGTCGGCGACCTCGGCGCGGACGATCTGGCCGCCCTGGAGCCGCTCTTCGATGACGAACTGCAGCTGACGGAGGGCCCATGAGCCTGGATCTGCACGCGGAATTCCCCCTGGAGGATGGCCTCTTCCACCTCAATCACGCCGCCGTGGGCCCGTGGCCGAACCGGACCCGGGAGGCGGTCTGCGCCTTTGCCGCCGAGAACACCCAGCAGGGCTCGCGCCACTACCTGCGCTGGCTGGAGACGGAGGCCGAACTGCGCCGTCGACTGGCCGCCTTCATCAATGCACCGGGCGCGGACGACATCGCCCTGGTGAAGAACACCTCCGAAGGCCTGTCACTGGTGGCGTGGGGGCTCGACTGGCTGCCCGGCGACCGGATCGTGACCTCCACCGAGGAGTTCCCCTCCAACCGGATCGTCTGGGAGTCCCTGGCGCCGCTGGGCGTGGAGCTGGTGGAGGTCGACCTGGCCAGTGCCGAGGACCCGGAGGCGGCGCTGGAGGCCGCCCTGGACGATCGGACCCGGCTGCTGGCCATCTCCTCCGTGCAGTACGGTAGCGGGCTGGCCCTGGACCTGGCCCGCCTGGGGCGCGCCTGTCGCGAGCGCGGCATCCTCTTCGGGATCGATGCCATCCAGAGCCTCGGCGCCACGGCCATGGATGTCGCCGCCTGCCATGCGGATTTCCTCGCCGCCGACGGTCACAAGTGGCTCCTGGCCCCGGAGGGGCTGGCCGTCTTCTATACCAGCGCGGAACTGCGCGAACGGCTCCACCTCTATCAGTACGGCTGGCACATGGTGGAGCATGTCGGCGACTTCAACCGGCGTGAGTGGGAGCCGGCCGCCTCGGCACGCCGCTTCGAGCCCGGCAGCCCGAACATGGTCGCCATCCACGCCCTGTCGGCCAGCCTGTCGCTGTTCGAAGAGGTGGGCATGGCGGCGGTGGAACATGCCATCCATGAACGGGTCCGGTGGCTGGTCGAGGCCATCCAGGGCGAGCCCCTGCTGGAACTCCTGAGCCGGCCGGACAGGACCGCCGGGATCGTCACCTTCCGCCATTGCGAGAAGGAGACCGAGGCGCTGTACGAATCCCTGATGGCGCGCGGCGTCCTCTGTGCCCAGCGCGGTGGCGGGATCCGCTTCTCGCCGCACTTCTACACCCCTATGGCGACCCTGGAAGGTGCCCTGCACGAGGTGCTCTGGGAGGATTGATCCTGCCTTCAGGCAGCCAGTTGCGTGGTGGGAAAGAGGCTCCGGAAGTTGCGGGTGGTCTGTTCGGCCAGCGCCGCATACTCCATGCCGCGCAGCTCCGCCAGATATTCGCCCACGTGGCGCACCCAGGCCGGCTGGTTGGGCTTGCCGCGATGGGGCACCGGTGCCAGGTAGGGCGCGTCGGTCTCCACCAGCATCCGATCCATCGGGACCTTGCGGGCGACCTCCTTGAGTTCGGTGGCGTTCTTGAAGGTCACGATCCCGGAGAAGGAGATGTGGAAGCCGATGTCCAGGGCCCGCCGGGCGGTCTCCCAGTCCTCGGCGAAGCAATGCATGATCCCGCCGCAGTCGCGCGCCTCCTCGCCCTCCAGGATGGCCATGGTGTCCTTTGCCGCCGCGCGCGTGTGGATGATCAGGGGCTTGTCCAGTTCCCGGGCCACGGCGATGTGACGGTGGAATCGCGCCTGCTGCCAGCCCATGTCATCGCCCTCGTGGCGAAAGTAGTCGAGGCCGGTCTCGCCGATGGCGACCGCCTCCGGGTCCCGGCCCAGCGCCATCAACGCCTCCTCGTCCGGCTCCGGCCCCTCGGTTTCGTTGGGGTGGAGCCCCACGGAGGCGGAGACATCGGGATACCGCCGCGCCATGCCGAGGACGTCGTGGACGTTGTCCATGTCGATGCTGACGCAGAGGCAGTGGCCGACACCGTTCTCCCGGGCGGCGCCGAGGTAGTTGTCCACGGCGCCGGACTCATCGGCGCCCTGCAGGCGGTCCAGATGGCAGTGAGAGTCGACCAGCCAGGCTTCGGAAGTCACTTGAAATCACCTTAAGTTTTGTGTGTTTCTTGCTGATTTTAAAGCCGAATCATGCCACGCGATCAGGCGATCCTCAAGCACCAGCTGCGGGGTCAACCCCCCCTTCTGGAGTCCGTTCCAGGCCTGCACCCAGGCCTCGCGTTCATCCAGCAGCCGGTGACGGGGGTGGAGACCGGCCAGGTGGCTCAGTCTATCCGCCAGATCGCGGTTGTAGAGGGCGCTGGCGGGATGGCCCGCCTGCAGGCGCAGCAGGTCCTCGAGCCAGCCGACGACGCTCTCGGCCAGGGGGGTGGCGGCCCCGGCCCAACCCTCGGCCAGGGCGACGGGGTCCCCCTCCCCCCGGCCCAGGGCAAACCACGCGTCGAACCGTTCGCGCCGGTTCTCGACAGCGTCCTTCCCCGCTTCGGCCAACGCCCGTTCGGGGGCACCGTGGGCCATGGCCAGGGCCGCGGCGGGATCGAGATCGTCGGGGAGTTCACGCCGCAGCCAGTCCAGGACCTCGCGGTTGCCTGGCTCCGGCACCCCGAGGGTCAGCCGGCGGCAGCGGCTGACGATGGTCGCCGGCAGGGGCGCCAGCCGCCGTGCCGCTAGGACCAGCAGCGCCCCCGGCGGCGGCTCCTCCAGGGTCTTCAGGAGGCTGTTGGCGGCCTCCTCGGTAAGGCCGTCGGCGGGTTCCAGCAAGAGACACCGGCCGGTGCCGTAGTGCGGCGTGAGATCCATGAAGGCCTGCGCCTCGCGCACCGCGTCCACGCCGATGCTCTCGGTCTTCTTGTCCGGATCCGGCCGGAGGGTGATGAAGTCGGGGTGGGTCCCGGCCTGGAAGAGCCGGCAGCTCCGGCAGGCGCCGCAGGCCGTGCTCCCGGCCTGCGGCGACTCACAGAGATAGCGGGCGATCAGCGCCCGGGCCAGGCGCCCCTTGCCGACCCCCCGCGGACCGGCGAGCAGCAGTGCATGGGGCAGACGCCCCTCCTCCACCGCCGTGCGCAGGTGGCGCCACGGGGCCTGTTGCCAGGGATACGGCTCAAGGGCCATGGTGGGTTGCCAGGAGCTCGTCGATACAGTCATGGGTGGCGCGGTCGACCACCTCCAGGGGCCGGCCGGCGTCCAGGACCCGGAAACGTGCCGGCTCCGCTTCGGCCCGCGCCAGATAGCCGTTGCGTACCCGCTCGAAGAAGTCGTGCCGTTCGCGTTCGAAGCGATCCGGGGTGCTGCGCCGACCGGCGCGCTCGAGCCCCTGGGCCACCGGCAGGTCGAAGAGCAGGGTGGCATCGGGTTGCACCCCGCCCAGGGCCCAGGCCTCCAGTTCGGCGATGCGTGACCAGGGCAGGCCGCGACCACTCCCCTGGTAGGCGTAGCTGGCATCGGTGAAGCGATCGCACAGGACCCACTCCCCGGCCTCGAGGGCCGGCCGGATGACCTCCTCGACGTGCTGGGCGCGGGCGGCGAAGACCAGCAACAGCTCGGTGTCGCTGCCCATGCCGGGCCCCTGCAGGAGCAGTTCACGAATGCCCTCGCCGACGGCCGTCCCGCCCGGCTCGCGGGTGACGCGCACGCGCAGGCCGGCGGCGGCGAGCTGGCGCCGCACCTGCTCGATGTGGGAGCTCTTGCCCCCGCCCTCGATCCCCTCGAAGGTGAT